>NZ_DBFSAP010000047.1:0-100391 GCF_048412355.1 Ellagibacter sp. | reverse complement strand
GTCGGCGCGCGTGGTAAGATTCATCGTGAAGGGCCTTTCTCTTGCTTGCTTTGGCTTAGACACCCGCAAGCATACCGAAGGGCCCTTTTCCTTCGCTAGCAGATTTCTCGGCTGTTTTTCCTCAAAAACTTAACTCGCACTCTAGTTTAATGTTGACAAAGAGCGGTGGCTTTTTTTGGTTTCTTTTCGGTCGAGAATAAGCCCGATGTGAAGGGTAGTCTAAGCGCACGTTGTGAGAGCTTGCCGTAGCGCCGTTTACTTCGCGGTTGTCGCTTTCGCGTTGTCGAGGGCTTGTAGCATGCCCATCATCCTGGCGCGCGTAAAGCTCGCCTTCGGGTCGGCCGCTTCTGCCTTGGTGACAATCCCCTGTTCGCAAGCCCAATCGAGGGCAACTTTCTCCTCTTCCTGTGAAGAAGGCTTCGAGGGGGTGCTCCACTTGGTTTCCTCGTCTGAAAGCGCGAGCGCCCGCGACGCTTCGCTCGACGCATCTTCTACAAGATAGGCATAGCGCAGCATGGCCAAGCAGATTTCCTGAATGGTTATCTCGTCTTCGGCGCGGAAGTTGTTCCCCGCCGCAATTTCATCGTCTTCCAGCCACCGCACCGCGTCAGCACAAAACGAATCAGCGCTGACGTCACTCGAGGGGTCGTCAAAGTAATCGTAACGTAGGGGCAACATGCCCGGGCGCCCGGCATAACGCCAGAAAAACTCAGCCGCTTCCGCGCGAGTGATACTGTTTTCGGGACGGAACTCATTGTTGCCGCTCGCCCCCACATGCGCCACATTGCACGAGAGTGCCCACTCGATCGCCGCGGAACTGGAAGGGTCCGCCAGCACGTCGGTATACATCTGGTCGACCGTGGCGTTTCGAACCAGAATGCGAACAGAATGCTCGACGAAGGTGAAGGCGTAGTCGGTATACAGCTCGTCGCCCGACTTCTTAGGCTGGTCAGACACGCAATTATCGTATACAACGTCGTACGCGCGATTGCCGCCGAAGTTGATCAGGTTTCCCCAGGCCGTGCAGTTCGTAACCTGAAAGCCCTTCGCGCGGCGCGCCCCAACGCCGTTCAGGCGATAGAGGGATTGATGCTCGAAGAAGAACCCGAACTTCGTGTTCGCCGACGATGTGCAGTTCTCGATGACCATCGATTCGTCCTCGGAAAGCCCCACGCCCACGCCGAATCCTGATGCACCGTAGGAATCCGCCGTGGCGTTCTTTCCGCAACCGATAGCCGTGCAATCGCGCATCACGCAATCGATGGGGTAATCGGCGCCGAAGCCCGTGCCGTCGGTGTTGCGTACCTCGACGCGCTCCCAGGTACAGCCGCGGAACAGCTTGAAGAAAAACCCCTTGCCCGAGGCGTTGTACCCACGAAGCGACCCCTGCGTGCTCTCGCCGTCGATGGTGAAGTCGTAGAACGAGGCGTTGTCGAGGTAGCGGCGGTTGTCGAACCCGTCGTAGTAGAACATGTCGATACCATGAGGGGCCTCGCCGGTCATAGCGTAGCGGCCGAGCGGCTTGAGAATCGTCGCGTCCTTGCCGCTTCCCCGCACCTCGACGTTGTCGCGCATCTCGATAACGCAATTGCTCTCATCGGTAGCTTTCGTCCACGCAAAATAGAATGTTCCCGGGCCCAGATGCACCGAACCGCTCTTCTTCGAGGCGTCGTCAATCGCCTGTTGGAGAAGCGACGAATTGTACGCGGCCTCCTCTTGCCCCTCCCTCAGGGGAATCACGTCGAGAAACGTAGCCGTCTGCTCGGCGCTTGCGCCCTTGCCCGTCTTCGAGCACGCGGTCATGACGCTGGCGGCGGCAGCCGAAGTTGCGCAAGCAAGGGAAGCGATGAACGCGCGGCGAGTGAAGGGGCGAGGCATACGATTACTCCTTGCTTTCCACCAGGTCAATCGCCGCAAGGTTCAGTTCGACGAACCGAGGCTTCACGCATGTGCGAATCGCGTCGCGCAAATCGTCGAGCGAAAGCGGCAGATGTCCCGTTTTCAGTGCGAAGGCAAGAAGCACGGTATTAAGTGCCTTCCTGTTTCCCACCTGGGACAACACGGCTTCATCATCGACGAGGACGAAACGGGCGGGCGCTTCGGCACGCACATTGAGGCGCTTTTCCAACGAGGCGACCGTTGCCTTTGCGAGGTACGGCTCGGTCGAAAGGGCTGCCGTGATAGGTTGGATGGAGGTGGTCGCGCTCACCATCACGCCGTCGGGCGCAAGGTAGGGGAGCACGCGCGCGGCCTCGGCTGGCTCGAACGCGATGATCATGTCGGCGGTGCCCTTCGCAACGAGCGGGGCGATTACTTCCTCCCCGGTATCGCCCATCCGAACATGCGACACCACGCTGCCTCCACGCTGCGCCATGCCGATCGTCTCGGCAGTACGAACCTGCCATCCTTTTGCCTGGGCCGCCTGCGCGAGAACTTTCGCAGCGAGGACCGTTCCCTGCCCGCCAACGCCGGTCAAAAGCACGTTACGCATGGGACGCCTCCTTCTCCTCCGCGTTTCCCAGCAGCTCGAGCGCCTTGAAGGGGCACACCTGGACGCAAAGGCCGCACCCGTTGCACAGCGAGGCATCGACGAACGCCTGGCCGCGATCCTTGCTCTTCGCGCCACGGCGAGTCTGGTCAAACCCCAGGCCAGGGCAGCCGATTTCAGTGATGCACTTCTTGCATCCCGTGCAGGTGTCGACGTTAGCGCCCACAAACGCTTTCGGTTTCACCAGCTGAACGCAAGGGGACTCGAACAAGATGGCCGAAGGGCCCTCGAAGTCGATTGCGCGCTTCGCCGCGTCGATCGAGCCTTCCAGATCGAGCGGGTCGGCATGAACGATGCATTCCACACCGAGCGCCTGAAGCACCGCCTCAATGCTGATCGGCTTGCGATGCGGTCCCATGAGCGTCACGCCGGTCCCCGGGTGGGGCTGCGACCCCGTCATGGCGGTCGTCGCGTTATCGAGCACGCAAACAGTGATGTCGTGGCCGTTGTAAACCGCGTTCGCGATGCCCGTGAGGCCGCTCGCGAAGAACGTCGAGTCGCCGACGAAGGCGAGTTGCTTCTTATCGGGCTCCACGACGGAGAATCCCTGAGCCATGGTGATTCCCGCGCCCATGCACAAACACGTATCGACCGCATCGAGCGGCTTCGCGTTGCCGAGCGTGTAGCATCCGATATCGCCGCAGAGCACGGCAGGGGTCTTCCCCAGCGCGCGCTTCACCGCGTAGAAGCTTCCCCTGTGGGGACACCCGGCGCACAGTACCGGCGGGCGGACAGGCAAGGGCTCGTCGAAGGAAGCCGGCACTTTCAGGGACTCGCCCAAAGAATCGGAGAGGCCGAAGAAGCTGGTCAGACGGGCGATCGCATCATCAACGTCGTTTTCCCCGCGATCGCGCGTGTCGCCCGTCAGTTTGCCGAGCACCTCGTAGCTCGCGTGAGTGCGGCCCGCACGCACGGCAAGCTCGTCCTCGATCACGTGGTCGAGCTCCTCGAAAACGATAACGCGGTCCAGGCCGCAGGTGAACTCATCGGCAGTCGCGGTGGGGAAGGGGTGCGGCGTCCCTACCTGCCAGAAGCGGTAGGCGGGCATCTGTATGCCCTGCTCCCCACAAAGCTCCTCAAGCCGGCGAATGGCTTCGCGGACATACGACGCCGACACGCCACCGGCAGCGACGCCAAGGCGCGGCGACATGCTCGCGTCGCCGCCCTGCTCCTGCGGGTTGAAGCTCGCAAAGGGCTCATCTTGCGCATAATCCTTCGCGATGCTGACGAGGCGCTCGTTGATTTCCCCATGGCCCTCAAAGGCACGGCGAGGGAAGATGACCCAGCGGGAACTGCGCTCGAAGCCTTCTTCGGGAATCGGCTTCGCAAAGGTTTCGTCTTCCACCTCAAAAAACGTCGACGCATGGCAGATACGCGTCGTCGGGCGAACGATGACGGGCGTCCGATATTTCTCGGAAAGGTCGAACGCGGCCTTCATCATCGCGAAGCCCTGCTCGGGAGTGGCGGGATCGAGCACAGGAACCTTCGAGAATGCCCCGAAACGGCGGGTGTCCTGCTCCGTCTGGGAGGAGATGGGGCCTGGATCATCGGCGACGAAGAGCACGCAGCCGCCCTTGATCCCGACGTAGTTCAGGCTCATCAGAGCGTCGGAGGCAACATTCAGCCCAACCTGCTTGCAGGTGAACAGCGTGCGTGCGCCGCAGTACGACGCGCCCGCAAGAAGCTCGAGCGCCGCCTTCTCGTTCGTCGACCATTCCACGTGAACGCCGTGAGCTTTGCCAGCCGTATGCAGCTTCGCGACGGTCTCGATCAGCTCAGACGACGGCGTCCCGGGGTATCCCGCGACAACCCGCACCCCCGCCTCGAGGGCGGCGTGGGCGAATGCTTCGTTGCCCATCAACAGTTTCTTCGACATAGTCCCGCCTGACTCAAAAACCATTCCGCCGACCTCGCGGCCGGCGGAATTCCCCCTATTTCTTGGCTGCCTTCTTGCGGTCGACCGCGGAGAGGAGGCGCTTTCTCATGCGCACGTTCTGCGGCGTAATCTCGACGAGCTCGTTATCGGTGATGTACTCGAGCGCCTCTTCGAGCGTGAAGGTGCGCGGAGGCGTGAGCTGCACGGAGATGTCGGAAGTGGAGGAGCGCTGGTTGCCCAGGTTCTTCGTCTTCGCGACGTTCACCACCATGTCGCCCGGGCGAGCGCTCTCGCCGACGATCATGCCCTCATAGCACGCGTCGCCGGGAGCGACGAACAGCGTGCCGCGCTCCTGCAGCGTGCCAAGCGCGTACGCAACCGCCTTGTCGGTGCTCATGGAAATCATCGCGCCGTTCTTGCGACCGCCGATGTCGCCCGCATAGGGGCCATATTCCAGGAACGTGTGGTAGAACACGCCGTCGCCGTGGGTGACATTGAGGATGCGATTCTTAAGACCCATGATGCCGCGGGTCGGGATCTTGAACTCCAGGTGCGTGACCAGGCCCGACGCGTCAAGAGACACCATCGTGCCGCCAGCGGTGCCGAAGATCTCGATAACCTTGCCCGAGTACTCTTCGGGGCACTCGACCACAGCTTGCTCGATCGGCTCGATCTTGTTGCCGTTCTCGTCCTTCTTGAACAGGACGCGCGGACGGCCCACCTGCAGTTCGAAGCCCTCGCGGCGCATCGTCTCCATCAGGACGGAAAGATGGAGAATGCCGCGGCCGGAAACTTCGATGCCGGATTTGTCCTCGAGCTCCTCAATCTTCATCGTCACGTTGTTCTCGCGCTCGAGCATGAGGCGCTCTTTGAGCTGGCGGGCGCCGACGATATCGCCTTCGCGGCCGACGAGCGGAGACGTCGACGGCTCGAACACGATGGACAGCGTCGGCGGGTCGATCTCGATCGGGTCGAGGGCGATGGGGTTCTCAGGGTCGGTGTAGACGTCGCCGATGTCGGTGCGCTCGATGCCGACGACAGCTCCGATGTCGCCCGCTTCAACGACGTCGCATTCCTTGCGGCCGAGGTAGTCGAAGGTGAAGAGCTGGCGAACCGTCGCAGTCGACTCGCTGCCATCGTTCTTCACGACGAGGATGGTGTCACCCGTGTGAATCGATCCGGAATACACGCGGCCGATGCCGATGCGTCCGACATACTCGGAGTGATCGATTGTCACGCACTGCATGGCGAGCGGACCGTCGGGGTCGACCTCGGGAGCGGGCATGTCGTCGAGAATCATGTCGAGCAGCGGGTACATGTTGTCGTTGTCGTCGGCGGGGTCAAGGCGTGCGAAGCCGTTCATGGCGCTCGCGTACACCACGTGCTCCATCGCGAACTCGAGCTGCTCGTCGTTTGCGCCGAGGTCCGCCATCAAGTCGAGGCAGTCGTTGTAAGCCTTCTCGGGATCGGCACCGGGGCGGTCGATCTTGTTCACGACGATCATGATCGAAAGACCCGCCTGGATAGCGTGGCGCAGCACGAAGCGCGTCTGGGGCATGGGTCCTTCGAACGCATCGACGAGAAGCAGCGTGCCATCAGCCATCTTGAGCACGCGCTCGACCTCGCCGCCGAAGTCGGCATGGCCCGGGGTGTCGATGACGTTGATCTTCACGCCCTTGTACTCGATGGAGATGTTCTTCGCCAGAATGGTGATGCCGCGCTCGCGCTCCTGGTCGTTGGAGTCGAGCACGCGCTCCTCGACCTTCTGATTCTCGCGGAAGGCATCGGTCGCGCGCAGAAGCTTGTCGACGAGGGTCGTCTTGCCGTGGTCGACGTGAGCGATGATGGCGATGTTGCGAATGTTCTCTTGTTTCACCTGTGTTCCTTTTTCTACAATCTACCTGCTTGTTTGCGTCTTCTCTTCGACTGTTTCACGTGAAACCCCCGAAGGGAAGACGCATCTTCTTCCTTACCCTATCTCGTCAAGACGCGCGAGGAGCTGCTTCTTCTCGGCGGCGAGCTCGTCGAGGTGATCGTTGAGGATGCTCGCGGTTTTCTGCGCGCTCACCACTTTCACGATGCCCCACACCGCGCACGCCACGCCGATGCTTGCGACAACGGCGAGCACGCCGAGCTTGCGCCCGAACGCGAACGCCACCAAAGCGCCGATGCCCGCCATCGCGAAACCGCTGCGGCGCTCGTCGAGAGCGACGTCGCGCTGCGTGAGCAGCTGTTTGCGCGCGGCGGAGATGCCTGCAAGGCGAGCGTTGATTTCCGCTTCCTCGGCGGAAGAGGCGACCGTTCCGCGAGCACGCGCGGAGGACCCCTTCCCACTGGTCAGCACCTCATATGCTTCCTGAAGGTTTTTGAATTGCTCGGTGGCCCGCTCCTGGAGCTTCTTGTTCGAAGCAAACCGATCCGGATGCAGAATCTGAGCCGTCTCGCGGTATGCTGCCTTCACTTCCTCGGACGTGGCGTCCGCAGAAAGCCCCAGCAGGCGCAGTGCCTCGTTGCGGTTCATCTTCCTCCTTCAATCATGACGCTTCATTGTACAACGCGAGGAGTAAATAACATGAAAGCCCCTTGTAAGAAGCATATATCGGTCGGTCACCGTCAATTGCGATTTGAGTTGCAGCAAAGCCCGTGAGAGTTGTCCAACCCTCACGGGGTTCAATCACCACCGAGCTGAAATAAAAAATCGCCGGTCGATTGAATGACCGGCGACTGAGTTGATGGTGGAGAATAGGGGGATCGAACCCCTGACCTCAGGCTTGCAAAGCCCGCGCTCTCCCAGCTGAGCTAATTCCCCGAATGACTTTTACCTCATGATATTAATAAACGCTCCACCGGCTAACTCGGCTCACGGTGGAGCGTTTATCGCAAATCATGGTGGGCCCGAATGGATTTGAACCAGCGACCTCACGCTTATCAGGCGTGCGCTCTAACCAACTGAGCTACGGGCCCTTGAAAAGTGCCTGATTATAGTAACCCGACGACCAGATATCGTCAACCCATAATCTGCTAGAATTTGAAAAAAGTTTTTTATTGAGGAGCCGGCATGATCCCTTTGAAAGTTCTCACCCTCATCGTTTTGAATTCCATGCAGCCAGCAGCCCTGGTCATGGAGCCAATTGAGAAGCATCAGCGAACGAAATCGCGCATCGTGCCGGTATGGGTCGGGCCCGCTGAAGCCATGCAACTCGGCATGGCCGTCGAGCACATGAGGACCCCAAGGCCCCTCACCCACGATCTCATGCTCGATGCCCTCACCAACCTTGACGCACGGATCGACCACGCCGTCATCAACGACGTGAAGGGGACGACCTTCTTCGCGAAGCTCTATTTAAAGCAAGGCGACCGGATGATCGAGCTCGACGCCCGGCCGAGCGACGCCATCGCGCTGGCTATACGCGAAGATGCTCCCATCTACATCGACGAGAAAACCCTCGATAAAGGAAGCTACCCTTACATCATCAGGGAAGACGCCTCCGAAAGCGAGATTGGGGAATTCCATAGCTTCCTTGAGAATATCTCCCCTGAAGACTTCCGAGCGTAAATGCTGAAAGGGAGTCCCGCCAAAGGAAGGGAAGTCCTGCCACAGGAGCGACAGGGGCCCTTCGCTGCGTCCAGAAAACAAAAGAGGGGCCTTACAGCCTGCCAGCCGTAAGCCCCCTCATTAACAACTTATGCCGCTTGAGCGCAGCGCCTGCGCCTAATCGAGGTCGTCTTCGCCAAGTTCCCCTTCATCGGCCAGCTCAATCTCGTCGATTTCGTCGACGTCGTCTCCCTCGGCCTTCTGATCGCGCTTCTTCTTGCCAGTACTCGAGATGGCGACAGCCGTCACGCGATCCTTGTCCGCGACATTCATCACGCGAACGCCTTGCGTCGAGCGTCCAAGCTCGGAGATTCCGCTCACCGGAGTGCGAACAACGACACCCTCCTCAGAGATGATCATAATCTCGTCGTTGGGTTTCACAATCTTCATCACCGACAGCAAACCCTTCTTGTCAGTCATTGTGATAGTGAACACGCCCTGACCGCCGCGATGGTGCTCGGGATACTCATCGATCGAGGTACGCTTGCCGTAACCCTTCTCAGTGATCACGAACAGGTCGCTTCCTGGCTTGGCAATCTCCATACCGAGCACATGCGCGTCAGCAGGCACCGTCATGCCCTTCACGCCCATGGTGTCGCGTCCCATGGCGCGCACTTCGCCCTCGCTCCACATGATGGCCTTGCCGGCGCTCGAGACCATGATAACCTTCTCGCCGACTGCCACCCGGCGGACGCTGATCAGCTGGTCGTCCTCTTTCAGGTTGATGGCGATGAGTCCGTCACGGCGTGTGCGATCATAGAGGTCCATCGAGGTCTTCTTCACCATGCCATGCTCAGTGGCGAACATGAGATATTCGTCCTCTGGGAAGTCCTTCGTCGCAATGACGGCGGAAATTGTCTCGCCCTTTTGCAGGGGCAGCAGGTTCACGATTGCGGTGCCGCGAGCGTGGCGCGATGCCTCGGGAAGCTCATACACCTTCAGGCGATATACCTTGCCCGCAGTCGAGAAGAACAGCATATAGGAATGCGTCGAGGCGACGAACAGGTGCTCGACGTAGTCGTTGTCCTTCAAGCTCACGCCCTGCATGCCCTTGCCGCCGCGCTTCTGCTGGCGATAGGTAGTCACGGGAAGGCGCTTCACGTAGCCCGCCTTCGTCATGGTGACGACCACGTTCTCTTCGGCAATCAGATCCTCGACGTCGAAGTCCTTCGCGTCGCTTGAAAGCTGTGTCTTGCGCGGGGTGCCGAACTTCTTCTTGATCTCCTGCAGCTCGTCTTTGATGATCTGCTTGAGCAGGCCCTCGTCCTCGAGCACGCGCTTGTAGTACGCGATCTTCTCGCGAAGGTCGGCTAACTCCTGCTCGATCTTCTCGCGCTCCAAGCCGGTCAGGCGGCGCAGGCGCATCTCCAGGATGGCGTCGGTCTGCTTCTTGGAGAGCCCGAAACGCTCGGTCAGGCGCGCGCCCGCCTCTTTGTCGGTCTGGGACGAGCGAATGATGTGAATGACCTCGTCGATATTGTCGAGCGCGATGATGTAGCCATCGAGGATATGTGCACGCTCTTCGGCCTTCATGAGCTCGAAGCGCGTCCTGCGCTCGATGACTTCCTTCTGATGCTCGATGTAATAGAAGAGCATCTCCTTCAAGGAAAGCACGCGGGGCACGCCGTCGACGAGCGCCAGCATGATCACGCCGAAACCCACCTGCAGCTGCGTGTGCTTGTACAGCTTGTTCAGCACGACCTGAGACAGCGCATTCTGCTTCAAATCGATAACGATGTCGATGCCATGGCGGTCAGCAGCGTCGTGAATGTTGGAAATCTCAGGCAGCTTCTTGTCGCGCACGAGCTCGCCGAGCTTCTCGAGCAGACGCTTGCGGTTCACCTGGTAGGGAATCTCGCTGACCACGATCGACGATTTGCCATTCTTGCGATCCTCGATCGTGCATTTCGCACGAACGGTGAGTGAGCCGCGGCCCGTCTCATACGCATCGAGAATGCCCTTCTTCCCCATGATGATGCCGCCGGTGGGGAAATCGGGTCCGGGGAGCGCGGTCATGAGCTCCTCGGTCGTGATATCGGGGTTGTCGAGCATCATGCAGGTCGCGTCGATTGTCTCGCCGAGGTTGTGCGGCGGGATGTTCGTCGCCATGCCGACAGCGATGCCGTTCGAGCCGTTGACCAGCAGGTTCGGGAAGCGCGCGGGAAGAACCTTCGGCTCCTCGAGGCTCTCATCGTAGTTCGGCTGGAAATCGACCGTCTCCTTGTCGAGGTCGCGCAGAAGTTCCATCGCGGCCTTGTCGAGGCGCGCCTCGGTGTAGCGCATTGCTGCTGCGGAGTCACCGTCGATCGAACCGAAGTTGCCATGGCCGTCAACTAAGGGCACGCGCATCGAGAAGGGCTGCGCAAGACGCACCATCGTGTCATACACTGCGGAGTCGCCGTGTGGATGGTACTTGCCGATGACGTCGCCGACGGTACGCGCCGACTTCATATGCGGGCGGTTCGGCGTATAACCGGACTCGTTCATCGCATAGAGGATGCGGCGATGAACGGGCTTCAAGCCGTCGCGCACATCGGGAAGCGCTCGCGAGACAATAACGCTCATAGAATATTCCAGGAACGACGCCTGCATCTCTTTGCCCAGGTAGGCACTGCGAACTGTCGTGCCTTCGCCACCGTTTGCGCCCTCGATGATCTCTCCGTGGGCGGTCGGCATGTCGACGAGCATCGACTGCGCGAGCTGCTCTTCGGATACTGCAGAGCCGACGGCGGGAGTGGCGGAATCTTCCTGCGATTCCTCTTCCCCTTCCTCGGTCTCAGCGTCCTGCTCGGCACGGGAAAGCATCTCGTTGAACGCGTCGTCGCGCTCGGGCTGCTCCCCTTCCGGCGGGGTCATGTCGTTATTTTCTGCCATTAGAATCCTTTCGAGATTTCAGGCTCAATCACCGTAAGGCACGATGCCTTAAATATCAAGGAAGCGAACGTCACGGGCGTGCTTCTGGATGAACTCTTTGCGCGGCTCAACCTGATCGCCCATAAGCTCACTTACCGTGCGCTCGGCTTCGGCGGCGTCGTCGATATTGACCTGCAGAAGCGTGCGCGTCGCGGGCTCCATCGTGGTTTCCCACAGCTGCTCGGGGTCCATCTCGCCCAAACCCTTGTAGCGCTGGACGTCAAACTTTTCCGAACCACCCATCTCAGCGAGCGTCTCCGAAAGCGCGTTCTCGTCGTAGATGTAGCGCTCGATCTTCGTAGAACGCGAGTTTTTCTTCTTCACGCCGAAAATCGGCGGGCAGGCAATGTAGACGTAACCGCGATTGATGAGCTCAGGCATATAACGATAGAAGAACGTGAGCAGCAGGATGCGGATGTGCGCGCCGTCGACATCGGCATCGGTCATGATGATGATGCGGTGGTAGCGAGCCTGGTCGGCGTCGAAATCTTCTCCAATGTTCGTGCCGATTGCCGTGATGAGCGAGCTAATCGTCTCGCTTGAAAGCGAGCGGTGAAGACCCGCGCGCTCGACGTTCAAAATCTTACCGCGAAGCGGCAGAATTGCCTGCGTCTTGCGGTCGCGCGCCTGCTTGGCGCTGCCACCTGCGGAATCGCCCTCTACGATGAAAATTTCGGAATCTTCCGCCTTCTTGGAAGAACAGTCGGCAAGCTTGCCAGGCAGCGCGAACGAGTCGAGGACGTTCTTGCGGCGCGTCATCTCGCGCGCTTTGCGAGCAGCCTCGCGGGCTTTCAGAGCCTGCGTCGCCTTCCCGATGATCTTCTTAGCGGGGGAGGGGTTCTCCTCCAGATATTCCGCAAGGCCCTGGGTCACGGCGTTCTGCACGAGCGGGCGGATCTCTGTGTTGCCGAGCTTCGTTTTCGTCTGCCCCTCGAACTGCGGGTCATGCAGCTTTACGGAAATAATCGCTGCCAAGCCCTCACGCGTATCGTCACCCGAAAGATTGGAATCCTTCTCCTTCAGAATACCCTTGCTGCGCGCATAGTCGTTGATCGTGCGCGTCACGGCCTGCTTGAAGCCGTCAAGATGCGTGCCACCCTCGTGCGTGTTGATGTTGTTGGCGAAAGCCATGACGGAGTTCGTCGAATAGGATGTCGACCACTGCATGGCCACTTCTACCGTTCCGTCGGCATTTTCGGCCGAGAAGTAAATGGGCTCGTTAAGCGTTTCCTTGCCCTTGTTCAGGTACTTGACGAAGTCGATGATGCCGCCCATGAAATGGAACACTTCGGTGCGCGGCTCGGCCGCCTTCCCGGAGACGACCTCGCTCGGATTCTCGCGCTCATCGTGCATCGTGATTTTGAGACCTTTGTTCAAAAACGCCATCTCACGGAAGCGCGCCGCGAGCGTGTCGTAATCGTACACCGTGGTTTCCGCGAAGATCTCGGGGTCAGGCCAGAACGTAACCTTCGTTCCCGTGTGGTCCGCTGTTCCAATCTCATGGAGCTTCGTCTTCGTGTGGCCGTGATCGAAATCGATCTCATATTCCTTGCCGTCGCGCCTCACGTTGACCTCGACGCGCGAGGAGAGCGCATTAACGACGGACACGCCGACGCCGTGCAGACCACCTGAGACCTTATACCCTTCGCCGCCGAACTTGCCGCCAGCATGGAGAATCGTCAGAACGACCTCAACCGTCGGAATCTTCTCCTTCGGATGCATGTCCACCGGGATACCGCGGCCGTTGTCGGCTACCGTGATCGAGTTATCAGGATGAATCCATACCTCGATGGAGTCGCAATAGCCGGCAAGCGCTTCGTCGACGGCGTTGTCGACGACCTCGTACACCAGATGATGCAGGCCGCGCGGGCCCGTAGAGCCGATATACATACCAGGGCGCTTGCGCACCGCTTCGAGACCTTCGAGGACTTGAATGTCAGAACCATCGTAATGATCGGGTTTGTTAACCACTGACATGCTCCTTTTCGGTACGTTTGGAAGATGCTTCGCGCAGAACGCGAACTGACCTATTGTACCATAGAAGAATAAAACGAAGCGTTTGAGCGGTTTCTAAGGCCTTCTAACGGATGATTCTGCATTTTTTCGCCATTTATGACCTTTCACCCTTCTTCCATTCCCTGTCGGTTATCATCGCCTTTTCCAGCGCGCGCCTGAGCGAAGGGTTCTCCACAGATGACACCATCTGCTCAACTTCGGTTTTTTCCTCGGGGGAAAGTGGAACCGAGCGGGAACTTTCAGACTTCGTTTCGCACTCATCTCTATAAGGATGACGCTTGCGCATGTCGAATCGGGAAGGGTAGGTTTTGAACTCATCTATCCTCTCACCGAAGCGCTCATGCAGCCGAAGCATAATCAGATGCTGCCTACAGTGGACATCCGAGCGGAAATTCCCGTCATCCATATACACATACAGCGAGCGGATTCCTTCTTCTTCTTTTATATAGACAGCGTTCACATGATCGAGGACGTAGGGAGCATTCTCCTTGTATACATACTCGATCGCATCTTTCCACATCGTACGAACCTCGGCGGCCCGGCGAGCGATGAGCGTCTTTTCGTCAGTCGGCAGCGAGCTGAACAGCCGCGCCATCTCTTTCCCAATCCTAGCCACGTGTCGCCTCCTCACCCAACTGCACAACACGAGCATTCCTGAGAAGGGAATCATCAAAATAGGCGAGATTAGCCGTCGTGATGAACGTCTGCATGTCTCCTGAGATAAATTCCACCAGTGCATGCCTTCTACGCTCGTCGAGCTCGCTCATCACGTCATCGAGAAGGAGCACCGGCTTCTGGCTGAGCATATCCTCGATAATCGACGCCTCGGCAAGCTTGCAAGCAAGGACAATAGAGCGTTGCTGCCCCTGACTTCCATAGTTTCCCGCATTCTTTCCCTCGATGTAGAAGCCGATCTCGTCGGAGTGAGGCCCAACGACGCTCTTTCGGCGGGCGAGCTCCTCGCCGCGGCGCGCTTCAAGGGCGGAAGCGAGCGCATCACGCGCCTCATCTCGAGAAAACGAAGCAACCCCACACGGTGTTTCACGTGAAACAGGGGTCATCCAGGAAGGAGCATACGTCACTTGCAGCTCCTCACCTTGAGCGATGTCAGCGTAACGGCGGGAAATCTCCGGCGCAAGCTTCGCGAACAGCGCCGCGCGATAGCACGCAAGCTGCGCGCCGCAAGTCACCAACGTCTCGTTGATACTGTCAATAAGCGCTACCTGGGATTCCTCTTTTAGAAGCCTGTTCTTGTAGCGGATGACCTTCTCGTAATCCTTCTTAATAAGGTAGTGATTCGGCGAGAGCTGCGACCCTAAAGCATCAATCGCGGTGCGTCGGACGCTCATCGACCCTTTTACCAAGTCGAGATCATCCGGAGTGAAAGACACGGAAGGGATGAGCCCTTTCAAGTCGGCTGGTCGCCGAGCTTTGCCATTCAGCGTGTACTTCCGCTTATGACTTTCAAGCAGCATGACAATATCGAGGACCCGATCGTCTCCTGTCACGCGCGCCTCGGCGCGGGCATAACTTTCCCCATGCTTTATTACCTGGTCGATGAGCGGATGCCGAAACGAGGAAAGCGCCGTCATAAGCTGAATGCCCTCGACAATGTTCGTCTTCCCGATCGCATTCGGCCCCACGAACAAGGTGAGCGCCCCGATATCGTTCAGCTCGAAGCGCTCGTAATTGCGAAAGTTAGTAAACCCTATATGCTCGATGGACAGCGTCACGAGATGCGCACCGGCATGACAAGATACAGGAAGTTTTCAGGGGCTTCCGCTTTGAAGATACCCGGTTCACGAGAAGTTCCCACCTCCAGATACACCGAATCACTCGAAACCGACGAAAGGCCGTCGAGCACGTAAGCGAAGTTGAAGGCGATTTCCGCGTCGTCACCCTCGATGGAGCAGGAAAGCGTCTCCTGAGCGGATCCGACGTCCTGGGAAGCGGCGGACAGCTGAACCGTCTGAGACGCCACATTCAAATCGAACTTAATCGGCGTGGAAGAGGAACCAAGAAGAGACGTTCTCTTCACCGCCGCGACGAGGTGGCTGACGTCGATCTTCGCGCGCGTCCCATGCTTCCCCGAAAGCAGCTGCTTGTAATTGGGAAAATTGCCCTCGATTCGACGATTGATGAAAACGGTGCCCTCGCAGCTGACAAGTATCTGATTCTCTGCGAGCGCGATTTGTACGTTAGACTCAGTTTTCGGCAAGGACGCAATATCCTGCAAAAACGAGCCGGAAATCACCGCCTCGAATTCATCGGCGGCAGAATCAGAGAGCTCCACCTCGACCAAGGCCAAACGATACGAGTCGGTCGCAACCATCTTGAAACGGTTCTCCTCGAGCGTCACCAAAGCACCGGTGAGAATCGCGCGGCTTTCATCTTTCGAGACGGCGCGCGCAACCTTTTTAACCATCGCAGCAAATTTTGTAAAGGGAACCTCAATGCGCTGCGAGGCCTCCACGTGGGGAAAACCAGGGAAATCCTCATAGTTGAGCGCCTTGATCGAAAACGAGGAACTGTCGCAGGTGATGAGCGCATTCTCTTCGTCTGCCTCAACATGGACTGCGGCGTCGGGCAGGTTTTTCACGATGTCGGAGAACAACTTGCCGGGAACAACCGCCTTACCCTCCTCTTCCACGAGTGCAGCCGTCGAATACTGAATGGAAAGCTCAAGGTCGGTCGCCTGGAGAACAAGCGAGTCACCCGTTGCCTCGAGCAAAATACCGGAGAGAACGGGCAGAGTCGAGCGGGTGGATACACCTTTAATAACAATTGCGAGGGCGTTCTGGAGTTCGCTTTTGCTGATGCTTAATTTCAAGGAAACCTTCTCTCTTTCTTTTCTGCTGCGCGTCATTATACAGGCTCGAGCAGACACGGATAATCTTCAACTGAAAGCATCCGAAAATTCAAAGCTCTCTTTCACACAACTCCTTTTTTCACCTCGCTGAAAGGTGAAAAATTGGCTTTTCCCTTTCATTTTTATCCACAATTCCTTCTCATGCATCGTTTTCCACCAGATAAGGCTCTTCCCGTTGTGGAAAATGTTGAAAAACGGGCATTCATGCATAAAGATCTGTGGAAAAGTCGTAATTTACCTCATTTTTATGTAGTTTCCTATCTTTAATTGCTCAACGTTTGCGACCTGGTGTTTTATAAAGAAACAAGATGTTGACCAGGTCGTTTATTAATGCACAACCGAAGGAGAGCATTCTCAATTCCTTCCTTTGAAGGATCGAAAATCATTCACCTGGGGTTTTGATTTTACGCGCGCCGTTCATCAGGCAAAACCGATTTTTTCCTCAAGTCAATGAAAATTTCAACAATCCTCTTTCTCAACTTTTCGTTTTCCACCGTGCTTTTTCGGAGTTTTCAACTTTTATTGAATGAATTGTTAAAAAGTCTGAAAGCACCTCGTAGATTTCCCCAATTCTTTCAACCGAAAGTGAATTTCTTTCTTTCTCAACCAAGAAATGGGCAGGTGGGCTTCTTTCATTGTTGAAAAAAGGCTACAATTCATCTGAATAAAACTAAAAACGCTGAATAAATGGAACACGGTTTTGGAAAAAACGAACAACACCCCACATGACGAGCCAATGACCCAGCCCGAAGGCGAGGGATCCTACGATTACACCTTCGTGACGTCGGTCGCTCGAATCGCACTTTACGACGATTTGCGCAGCGCGCCGCGCGTGACCGAGATAATGCCGGCATCCACGCCCGACTACATCGAGGCGCTCGCGTCGACCATCTACAATCAAGCGAAACAAGCGGGGGGGTCGATTCCCTATACCGTCGTGCGCGAAGTGTCGGAAAACTTCATCCACGCTCGCTTCACCGAAATCATCGTTTCCATCCTCGATGGGGGAAACACCATTCGCTTCGCCGACCAGGGACCGGGCATCAGCGACAAGAAGAAAGCCCAGTTGCCAGGATTCTCCTCAGCGATCGAACCGATGAAGGGCTACATCCGCGGCGTCGGGTCGGGCCTTCCGATCGTATGCGATTATCTGGACTTCACCCATGGTTCCATCTCGATCGACGACAACATCGGGCAGGGAACCGTTGTCACCATCAGCATGAATGGCGAGGCGGATGCCGGCGATGGCGAAGAGCGCGCGCAAGTGGAGCTTCCCGTGGGCAAATACGCGCCCAAAGAGGACCAATTCGTCGCGGAACGAATCGACCCCGGCGCCGTACTACCCACGCAACCCGTACAACAACCTATGCAGCAGCCCATGCAACAACCAGTGGCGCCGTACTACCCGCAGCAAGGGTATGTTCCCCAAGTTGTTCCCACATATGCGCAGATACCTGCCCAACCTTACCTGCAGCAGGTCACGCCCCAGGTCATGCAACCAGTTGTTAACGCTTACCAGCAGCCTTACACCCAGCCTCAGCCCCGTTCGTACGCGGCGCCCGCCCTCAATCCGCGAGAGAAGGCATTCCTCAACGCTCTGCTCGCCGAAGGCCCGCTTGGCGTGACCGACCTCGTCAGGCTCACGAGCACACCTCAAGCAACCGTTTACACCACGCTCAAGAAGCTCCAGGAGGAAGGTCTCATCGAGATGGTTCCTGGGCAGAAGAAGAGAACGCTCACGGCATTCGGCATGGAAATAGCCGAGACAATGTAGCCTACGCTTCATCTGGATTACCTTCGCATGCCGCGCGCGAAACGGTCACGCGCGGCGTTTTTTTGTATACAATTGCAGATACTTCGAATAGGCTCGGGAGACTTATATGGACAGCTCTGAACTCAACCATAATTGGAACAACGTTTGCGAACAGGTGAAGACGTACGACAACGTCGACGCATCGCAGGTCAACGCCTTTTTCTCGCGCCTCGTTCCCCAGGCGATGAGCGAGGGTTTTCTGATGCTTACAGCCGATAACGACTTCATCAAGTCGTGGGTCGAGCAGCATTACCTCGAAATCATCAAACAGGCGCTGAATGATCTTTTCCACGTGCCTTTCAACGTCATCCTCGCCGTAGACGCCGCATCGGCTGCACCCGCGGTGGCGCCGCCAAACCCTCAGACAACCACCCGCGAGCCTCAGAGCGCTCCTGCGAGCCCGGCAACAATGCCCCCAAGTGCTGCCGTTGTCCCCGCACAAGAATATTCACCGACGATCGTCTCGTCCTTTCCTTCGGGTGACCAGTCTCAAATCGCACAACCCCAGCCAGAGCAAGAACGACGATCGACCCTTGTCAATCATTTCGAGGCGGCGTTGGTCGAGCGTGGCGCAGAGGAGCAGCCGCCCACGCACGCGACCCCTCACAAACGCGCGGAGGGGCCTGCCTCCCTCACTTTCGAAAACTTCGTCATCGGCGACTCCAACCGAATGGCTTACTCGATGGCCGTCGATGTTGCGGAAACCCCCGGCAAGATGCATCTCAATCCGCTTTTCATCTACGGCAAGAGCGGGCTGGGGAAAACTCACCTTTTGCGCGCGATCCAAAACTACATCAACGAGACGCGACCGCAGCTGAAGGTGACCTACGTCGATTCCGCAGAGCTGCTCTCGGATTATATGGAAGCCTCGGTGGCACATGACAAGGAAAAATCGAGCTACCGCAACTTCAAGCAGCGCTACGAGGAATCCGATGTGCTGCTCATCGACGACGTGCAATACTTCCAGGGCAAGAAACAGACGCTCGATATCGTGTTCCAAATATTCAACAAGATGACTGACCAGGGAAAACAAGTTGTTCTTTCCGCCGACCGCGCACCTAAAAACATTGATATCGACGAGCGCTACATCACCCGATTCAACTCTGGCGGAACCTTCGACATCCAGCCTCCTGAAATCGAGACGAAGCTCGGCATCGTGAAAAGCTTCATCGAGGAATACCGCGAAAGCGAAGGGGACCCGTCGTTCTCCATCTCGAGTGACATTCAGATGTACATCGCCGAGAACTCCAGCTCGAATATCCGCGAACTGAAAAGCGCCGTCACCAAGATCATCTATCAGATGGCGTTCACTCACAACTCCGACCTGACCCTCGACGACGTGCGCGGCGTGCTCGAGAGCCACTTCTCCGGCGGCCCCTCGAAAAGGCTGGCCGTCGCCGACATTCAACGCGAGGTGGAAAACTATTACAAAATCAGCCACAGCGATATGGTGGGGAAGAAAAGGCCACGTCATATCACCTATGCAAGGAAAATCGCGATGTACCTCTGCCGCCAGATGCTTGATTTGCCCTTCAACGACATCGGCAAGAAATTCAATCGGGATCACACGACCGTGCTGTACTCAGTAAGCGACGTCGAGAAGCAGCTCAAGGAAAGCCGCGACATGAACGAGGAAATCGAAGCGCTGAAGATGATCATTCGAGACCTGTAGAACAATCCACCATTCCCCTTTCGCCTGCTCAAACCCCTCAAAATAGTGTTAATAGCGAGGGGAATAGGTGGTTTTGAGATCAAATAGGGGAAGGCGAGTAACCGCGCGTGCGCATGGCGGGCGGCGGGCAGCTTCGGTCCATGCTTGAAAACCTACTCAAGAATCGGGGAAGAATCGGTAGAAAACCGACAGTTTGAAGTGGAGTGATAACGAAAGCGATAATTCACGTTGGAAAGAAGAACACGCTCTCTACCGAGGGAAATGGATGAGAATAGCTATTTCACCTGGGAAGATGCTTCTTTTTCACCAATCCCCCGCGCTTATTATCATTACAAAGAGAAACATATATACAAAGAAAAAGGGCGAAGAATAAGAAGGGCATCATTCCGCTTGCGGGCATGCGGTTAAGCAAAAGGCCAGCTTAGTGTGAAATCTTTCTAAAAAGCTCTGTTCATCGATGGCTTCTGTGTTATATAATTCAGAAGTTACTCTGCATCCAGCTTGAATTAACAGATCATGAAAGGGATAGAGATATGAAACGTACGTATCAGCCGAACAAGCGCAAGCGTGCTAAGTGCCATGGCTTCCGTTCTCGCATGGCAACCAAGGGCGGCCGTGCCGTGCTCAAGGCTCGCCGCAACAAGGGGCGCAAGCGTCTCTGCGTGTAGCGAGGCTTTTCGTTGGATATCATTAAATCCAGCGCAGAGATCTCCGAGATGTTCTCGCGAGGAAAGCGGATTCATACTCCTTTTCTCACGATAGTCTACGCCTCGGAGAAAACAGAGGGGGCAGTGCAACACGACCTAAGGGGTCGTGTTGCTTTTATTGCAGGGAAAAAGCACGGCAACGCAGTATGGCGCAACTCCGCGAAGCGCCGCATGCGCGCCATCTGTCGAGATCTGCAAGGCCCTTGGGCGGGCTATGATGTGATATTTCTTGCAAAGTCGTCCGTCACCCGCGCTTCTTATAGTAAAGTGCTAACGGCATGCGCCAAGGTAGTCGAAGGATCAGAATTGGTCGCCAAAGGGGATTAGCCATGGTCGATATGCGCAGTACGTTGAAGGGGCTGCCGGTCAAGCTAGCTCTTCTTCTCATCAAGTTCTATCGTGCTGCCGTCTCGCCGTTATTCCCTTCCTGCTGCCGATTCACGCCGACGTGTTCGGAGTACGCTCTGATTGCGTTTCGCCGCTACGGCTTCAAAAAGGGGTTTGTCCTCACTGCGAAGCGCATCTTGAAGTGCCGTCCGGGAGGGCCTTACGGATACGATCCTGTTCCGTAAGGTTCCCTTTGGTATACAGAAGGGAATACTATGTGGGATGTCATTAAGGACTGGGTCTTCGATGTAATCCAGTTCTTCTACAATGGCGTGGGCGACTGGGGTATGGCGATTATCATCATCACCATCATCTTCCGCATCATCGTTGCTCCGCTTGTTCACAAGTCGACGACTGCAAACTTCGCTATGCAGAAGGTTCAGCCGCTGCTTCAAGAGATTCAGACGAAGTTTGCTGATGATCCTGTTCGTCAGCGCGAGGAAATGCAGCGCCTTTACGCGGAGACCAAGTTCAACCCGCTTGCCGGCTGCCTCCCGATGCTCATCCAGATGCCTGTCTTCATTGCACTGTATCAGGTGCTCTATAGCATGGTCGATCGTATGCCCGAAGGCATGACGTATCAGTTCTACCATCTCGTACCTGACCTGACGAAGAACCCGGCAACGGCGATGGGCGAGGGCGTTCTTGCCTTTATTCCCTACCTCATCCTCATGCTCATCTTCGCGTTTGTTACCTTTGCTCCTATGCTCCTTCAGCAGAAGAACAGCAAGGATCAGAATCAGAAACGCCAGATGCTCATGATGTCCGGCATTATGTCGCTGTTCATGCTCTGGATTTCTTGGTCCGCTCCCGCAGGCGTGCTTTTGTTCTGGGGCGCTTCTTCGGTCTTCGCGGTTATTCAGCAGCAGCTCACGATGCATTTCCTGAAGAAGAAGGACGCTGAGGAAGAGGCTGTCGCCGAGGTTGCGCCGGTGAAAATCGACGTTACCCGCAAGGTGAAGAAGCCTCGTCCCACCAAGAAGCGTTAATTGTTTCACGTGAAACATGAGGAGTAGCTATGAGTGAAGATCAGATCGAAGTCACGGAAGAAGAGCTCGACGCTATCGCCGATACCGCTATTGCCGCTTTGCAGGACATCTTGAAATATTTCAACGTTGGCGAAGTGACGATCGATGAATATGAAGGTGACGAAGGAGAGCTTATCCTCGATATCACCGGCGACGATCTTGCAGTGCTGATCGGTCGACATGGCCGCACGCTCGACGCCTTGCAGTTCGTCGTTTCCGCTATCACCGTCCGTTCGATGGGCTTTCGCTATCCTGTCATCGTCGACGTCGAGGGATACAAAAGCCGTCAACGCGAGAACCTCGAGTCTATCGCGCGCTCCACTGCTAATAAAGCCGCAAGCCAACATCGCAGCGTGAAGATGCGACCGATGACTCCCTACGAGCGCCGAATCGTTCACATTGCACTTCGAGACGATGATCGCGTCGATACCGCTTCCGAAGGCGAAGGAAGCGCCCGGCACGTGGTAGTCGTTCCCCGTTAAACTTACTTGAAGCCGGGATGTTTCGAAGAGAAGCATCCCGGCTTTTTTGTTATAAGGAGCAAAAATGGACGTCATCGAGCGTTACCTTGATGAGGTACTTGTAGCGAACGAGACCACCAACCTCACCCGTATCGTATCCCGTGAAAGTGCGGAGGTCTTGCATATCGAAGACTCGCTTTCAGGGTTGAACTACATAAATGAGGCCCCAGACGGGCCTTATGTCGACTTAGGCACAGGCGGGGGATTTCCTGGGGTGCCGTTGGCTGTGCAAACGGGCCGAGACACCCTGCTTGTAGACTCGGTTAAAAAGAAGACTGCGATCATTCAGGGGATTGTGGACAAGTTGGGAATCAGCAACGTTTCCACTTATGCGGGGCGTATTGAGGATTTGGGTCGAGAAATGCCTTCTCATTTTGCTGTTGCCACAGCCCGCGCTCTTTCGCAGCTTCCTTCTTTGATGGAGCTTGCCTCTCCGCTCCTCTTCCAGGGCGGATTGCTTATATGTTATAAATCTCATCTTTCTGATGAGGAGCGGAGTCATGCGCTCTCTCTTGAGGATAAGCTGGGGTTGAAGTGTATTCATGAAGATACGTTCACGTTGTCGGATGGTGAAACGACTCGTTGTATGTTCGTGATGCAGAAGTTCAAGGATGCTGAAGTGAAATTGCCTCGTAAAACGGGTTTAGCTCAAAAACGTCCCTTAAAATAACCGATTCTCGCAGAATCGTTGCAGGATGTTTCACGTGAAACATCTATACTTAATCGAAGTTCAAGAAAGGGGGCCATAGGTGGGTTGGTTCGATAGTCTAAAACGTGAAAGAAAAGAAGCTCAGGCTGTCACTGAAGTTAAAGAACCGATTGTTGAGTCGGTTCCTGCCGTGGATAACGAAGAGGAAACGGTGGAAGAGGAGTACCAGGTGATCGAAAGGGAGCCTGCTCCTCAAATCGAAAACCAGTCCCGCACTGTGCCCGTGAAAACCTACGCCGAAAAGAAGGCAGTGACCCATGTTGTGGGGCAGACAAAGGTTATCGCGATTATCAATCAAAAAGGCGGCGTCGGAAAATCAACGACGGCTATCAATCTTTCGGCTGCACTTGGAGAGATGGGAAAGCAGGTTCTTCTTATCGACCTTGACCCGCAGGGCAACTCCTCTAGTGGTTTAGGTGTTGAGAAGAACAGGGTTTCCCGTTGCATTTACGATGCACTTCTTAACGACATTCCTCTGACCGATATCATCATCCCCGATGTGTCGAAGGGACTCGATGTTGTTCCAGCAACAATCAATTTGGCAGGCGCCGAAGTTGAGCTGGTATCGGAGATGGCTCGCGAGAATCGATTGAAAGATGCTATCGGTCCGATGCGCGGGCGTTACGATTATGTATTTATCGACTGTCCGCCTTCGCTTGGCTTGCTTACGATTAATGCACTCGTTGCTGCCGACAAGCTACTTATTCCCATTCAGTGCGAGTTCTATGCATTGGAAGGTGTGACAAAACTTCTCGATTCGATGAAACGTGTCAAATCGCGCCTCAATCCGTTGCTCGATATCTACGGTGTCCTTCTTACGATGTCAGACAACCGTACGACGCTTTCGCGGCAGGTTTCCGACGAGGTACGTCGTTATTTCGGAAAGATTGTCTTCGAAACCTCCATTCCGCGTACGGTGAAACTTTCCGAGGCCCCCAGCTTTGGGCAGCCGATTACGCAGTATGACCCGACGGGCAAAGGTGCCCAGTCTTATATCGATCTAGCGAAGGAAGTGATTTCCCGTGGCTAAATCCACGAAAGGCGGCTTAGGTCGCGGATTAGATGCTCTTCTTGGCTCGTATGAGGATACCGTTAAGGCAACCCCGGCTCCAGTTCCTACAGCTCGTCCGGCTCAGATTCCCGCTCCCTCCCAGCGTCGGTTGGAGGAAGAGGAAGTGCTCGAACGCGAGGAAATTAACGAGACCTATCCTGAAGACAACATCCATATCAAGGGAGTTGTCCAGCGCCGCGCTGCCGTTCAGGCTCCCGCTGCTGCAGCTGCGAGCGAGGTTGTTCCCCATGAGCCCTCTCCGTGCGTCGTGGAAAAAATTACGAATGAGGTTCCCATTGACTCGGTCCGCCCGAACCCCGATCAGCCTCGAACCCAATTCAAGAAGGAAGAGCTTCAGGAGCTTTCGTCCTCTATTGAGGCTCATGGTCTTCTGCAGCCCATTCTTGTGAGGAAAACAGGTACGGACGCGTATGAGATCATCGCTGGCGAGCGTCGTTGGCAGGCATGCAAGATGGCCGGTCTTAAGAAGATCCCCATCTGCATCAAAGAGGCTGATGATGATAACTCGCTTGAGCTCGCGCTCATCGAGAACATCCAGCGCTCGAATCTGAACCCCATCGAGGAAGCTTACGGATATCGCCGCCTTATGGAGCGCCGCAATATGACGCAATCCGAGGTCGCGCAGGTGATGTCCAAGGGTCGTTCCACGGTGGCCAATGCACTTCGTTTGCTTGATCTTCCCGAGCGCGCCCAACAGCTGCTGTTTGAGGAGAAAATCACTGCCGGTCATGCGCGCGCTATTCTCTCCATTCCCTCGAAGGAAGGGCGCGAGAAGCTGACGCAGAAGCTTGTCGATGAGAAGCTGTCGGTTCGCGAGACGGAGGCAATCGCCCGCCTGCTTTCGGGTAAGAAGGATTCAGCCGAGTCGACGCCGCGAACGCCGACGCCTGCTGCGTTCAAATCGGTTGCCAAATCACTGCGCCGCACGTTCGGGACCAACGTGCGTGTCAAGACAGTGAAGGGCAAGAATAAGATTGAGATCGAGTTCAAGGATGAAGAAGATCTTGAGCGTATCTTCAAGGAAATGACCTCTTCTCGTGACATGTAAGGCGAGATAAGCCTCTTATCTGAATATGGAGTCGAAAAAAGCTCCCTCGTCTCTTAGGTTGGACGAGGGAGCTTCATTTTTACCCCAAGTTATCGAAAAGCGCTATTTAGCTTGTAAAAAGAGGGGTCGCCGAATTTTCTCGGTGACCCCTCGTAAAACTTCTCTTCTATTGTTCTCCCTGCAAGATCAAGGTTCGACCTTGTCGGGAGAAGCGATTTGGGAGTTTGTTACTTGGCTTCCCAAAGCGTGAGGTTGTTGTCGGCTGCAAACTTCTCGACGGTCGTGTCCATGCCTGCCTTATGAGCGGCGTCATAATCCGTCGCAAATTCGACACCCTCGAGGAAGGCCTTGACGGCGGCATCATCGAGCGTCGTCTCGTACAGGGTTACCTCAGCGTACAGCCCCTCGGCGATATCCGTGTAAAGAACTACGCTCGGCTGTTTGTTCCAAGTGAAATTGAGCGTCTTCCACGTGTATTTGCCCAGTTTGACATCGTCGCCTGCCGTGTATTTGTCTTTTGCTGCAGCCTTGTCGAACTGCTCTTGAGCGGTACCTTCATCGATTTCGACGTCAACAATCTTATCGGGGTTCTCGATATTGCGGAATTCGACAATGTTGAGCGGGGAGCTGTTGCCGTTGGGACCCGTCAGCCCGTAGCTTTCGGGCATCTCGCCCTTGAACATGTAGAAGTCGACTGCCTTGCTCTCTTCCTGCGTGGTCTGAGCCGTTTTTTCGCTCGATGCAGCGCTATTGTTCGATGAGGAATTGTCGCTTGAGGTGGACTGGCCCCCGCCGCAGGCGGTAAGGCCGAAGCAGAGGGCGATTGTCGAGGCGGCGATTACGATGGTCTTGGTGATAGGTCTCATGAGCTCCACACTCCTTCTTGTCGGTAGATAAACCCTTGAAATTTCGCTACCTGACAACGTATTTTCAACTCAACTAAAGAACAATTCAGCGAAGTCTCATTTTTCATGCACTTTTGGTTCCTCATGGCTATTATTCAAAAGCAAGGCTTGGGGTTTCTCGGTTTTGGGTGAACATCAGTTTTAATGCGAAGTATTTAGGTTTCGCATAAAGAACGAAGGGTAAACAAAAGGCCGCCGACTACTGTCGACGACCTTAGTAAGGCATTTCTATCAGCTAGGAGAAACTTAAAGGAATGAGTTTCACGCTCAATTATTGGTTGACCTGTTTGTTCTTCAGCTGCCCGCAGGCGCCGGCGATATCGGAGCCGCGCGGCGAGCGAAGCGTTGCCTCGATATGGTGTTTCTCGAGCGAATCGAGCCAGTGTTTGACTGTCTTTTGGGGAGTCGCCACAAAATAGCTGCCCTCGATATCGTTCATAGGGAGGATATTCACGTGGCAAAGCAGCCCCCTGCAGTATTTGATGAGGGCGTCGAGATCCTCTTGGGTGTCGTTGACATCCTGGATAAGGAGATATTCGAAGGTCACGCGGCGATTTGTTTTCTCGATGTAGCGTTCGAGAGAGGAATGCAGGCTTTTCAGGGATTGGCGCGCAACATGTGGCATGATTTCATTGCGAATCGGCTGAATCGCGGAATGGAGAGATACTGCCAGCGTGAATTGCTCGGGCTCATTCGAGAATTGTTTGATGCCGTCGAGCATGCCGCATGTCGATATTGCAATGCGGCGTGCACCGATGTTGAGGCCCTTCTTGTCGTTCATGATGCGCAGCGCGGCGAGCACGTTGTCGTAGTTAAGGAAGGGTTCTCCTTGCCCCATACCGACGACGTTCGATACGCGTCGCCCGAAGTCCTCTTCGACGAAGTAAACTTGATCGACGATTTCGCCGATGGTGAGGTTGCGGGTGAACCCTTCGTGGCCCGTAGCGCAGAAAACGCATTCCATAGGGCAGCCGACCTGCGTCGAGAAGCATACGGTGAGTCGCTCGCGCGAGGCGTCGGCGGGGATTCCGACTGTCTCGACAAGCGCACCATCGGAGAGCTCGAGCACGTACTTTCGCGTTCCGTCGATTGACTCCTGCTTGTCTACAAGCTTGGGTGTAGACAACGAAAATCGGCTTGCAAGTTCCTCTCGCAGCGCGAGCGAGAGGTTCGTCATCTTATCAAACGAGTCAACATGCTTGTACCAGAGCCACTCATAGATTTGTTTTGCGCGGAATGCAGGTTGACCCAGCTCTTTCATAGCTTGCTGAAGACCCTGCATATCGTATGTTTTGATGTCTGTATTCATAAGTGGCATTATAAGTCATTGCTATACTGAAGTGAGAGATTAACGCGCGATGAAGGGGAGATATCATGCCGAGCGCTTTCGATACGTCAACATGCCGCGTTGCATTGCTTTCCGGCGGCACGAGCGGAGAACGGGAAATTTCGCTTGCGTCAGGAAAAGGTGCCCTTACGGCATTGCAAGAGGCGGGGTTTCCTGTCCAATGCTTCGATCCTGCCAAGAAAGAAGATTTGATTGCTCTGATTGATGGCAACTTCGACGTTGCATTTCTTTGCTTGCATGGTCGTAAAGGGGAAGACGGCGTGATTCAGGGCTTCCTGGAGACGATCGGCCTTCCTTATATTGGTCCGGGCGTATGGTCGAGCGCGACGGCTATCAACAAGGCGCGTTCCAAGGAATTTTATCGTCTCGCAGGCGTTCCCACGGCTCCTTCGATGACGATTTCGTCCAACGATTCGCTTGATATCGATTCCATTATTGCCCAAATCGGCACCCATGTGGTGGTTAAGCCTGCAACTGAGGGTAGCTCAATCGGGATTTCGATCGTTGATACTCGCGAAGCTCTGGAGAGGGCTGTCGCCGAAGCATTCGAGCATGACAGTGAGATTGTGGTTGAGAAGTTTGTGCAAGGGCGTGAGTTCACTGTCGCGGTCATTGGCAATGACAAGCCGCGCGCGCTTCCCATTATCGAAATCATTGCCCAAAAAGGCGAATTTTACGATTTTGAATCGAAGTATGCTGCTGGTGGTTCGAAGCATATCTGCCCCGCGGAGCTTTCGGAAGAGGATGCGGAGACGATTAAGAGGGAAGCCGTCGCTGCGCATAAGGCACTTTCGTGCGAGGGCGTTTCCCGCACTGACTTCATCCTCGATGCTGAGGGCAAACCGTGGGCACTTGAGACCAACACGATTCCTGGTATGACGGAGACCTCGCTCCTTCCTGATGCGGCGGCAGCGGCGGGCATTCCCTTCCCCCAGCTGTGCACGATGTTGATTGAGTATGCGCTCGAGCGGAGCGGTCGATAAAGGGTTTCGGGGCTTCAGAGGGATCGTTGACCAAACATGAGGCAGCGCAGTGTGATTCCGTTCGCACTGCGCTGTTTGCGGAGAGAGGCTAGAAAAGCAGCGTTTTGATGGCGAAGATAATTACCGCGATGACAACGATGATGAAGGCAATGCTGACGATGTAGCAGCCGATGTTTCCCGCACGGCCTTTCTCGATGAGCGATTCGCTCATTTTTCGCTGGCTTTTCATCACGACGGTGCCGTTTTCGCTTTTAGGCCTGCTGCTGCGCATGTCAGGCTTCCAGGTGCCGTTCGACTCGATGACCTTCGATATGGCTTGTTCGCCAAGATTGATCTCGGGGCGAATTCCCTCAGCGAGCATAGACGAGATGCTCTTTGAGAACTCCGTGATTGAAGACTCATATTGAGGCTCGAAGCAGAATACGGCCATTTCAGCCCAGTATGTGCCTGGCTCCGGTTCCTGTGTGAACGCGACAAGTGAGAGCAATGCGGTGAATTTCCACCCGCGAGCGTTCAAGACGCGAAGCTGTCGGGAGAAATCGATGGTAAAATGGCCTACTCGCGCCCCGAAACGATTCTTAACCCAGGCTGTATCACCATCGAAGATGATTTCGTAGGAATCGCCGATAATGTTGTCGGCGCTGAGAAGGAGAGCGCCCTCTTTCTTCGATGAAGGCTCGATTTTCTGATATGAGCCGAAATAACGTTCCATGTGCGCTTCCTTCGCTGGATAATGTTTCACGTGAAACATTATCTTATAATTGACGAGTGTTTCACGTGAAACAATTGAGAGGAATAACGAGAGAAGTTTCATGAATAGCAATCTCGATGCATATATCAGCGACGGAACCCCCGAGCGAGTTCGTGAGCGTTACCGCCGCTTATCTGATTTGGCCAAAGAGTCCGACTTCGGCGATCTTGACGAGAACATCGTGGTAATTGACACCGAAACCACGGGCTTCTCTTTTAACCATGACGAGCTTACGCAGATTGCCGCAGCGCGCATGGAACACGGTGAGGTCGTTGATTGGTATGTGACGTTCGTTAATCCGGGGAAAGCGATTCCCGATGATGTCGCTCATTTGACGAACATCCATGATGAAGATGTAGCGGACGCACCTTCGCCGGATGAGGCACTCGCGGGGCTTGTCGAGTTTGCGCGAGATGCGAAGATGGTCGCCCACAACGCTGAGTTTGACCGCACGTTTACAACTCGCCATCCGAGTGGATACCCGCTTTTGGACAACATTTGGATTGACTCGCTCGATCTGGCGCGCATTGCGCTTCCTCGTATGAGGTCGCATCGCCTTATCGATTTAGTGAAGGCTTTTGGGGCGCCGACGTCAACGCACCGCGCGGATGACGACGTTGCAGCGACGTGCGCGCTGTTTCGAATCTTGCTTGCGGCGGTGTACGAGATGCCGCCGGCCTTGGTGAAATGCATCGCGCTTCTCGCACCGGTGGAGCAATGGAACACAGCAGTGGTGTTCCAGCATTTTGCCCAGCCGGAGGCAAAGCCGTTTTCCCTTAAGGAACTCCGCCATAAAAGCATGACCTCGTATGAGCGGAGACCTCGTATCGATGCGAAGATGATTCAAACGATGGAATATCCGACTGCGGAGGATATTGCTCAAGCATTTTCTCCGACGGGGATTGTGGGAAAGCTTTATGTTGATTTTGATCCCCGTGAAGAGCAGCTCGCGATGGCTCAAGAAGTTCGTGCGGCCCTCGAAGCTTCCGAGAATCTCATAGTCGAGGCAGGCACCGGCGTTGGAAAGTCGATGGCGTATTTGCTCCCTGCGGTTCTCATGGCGAAGAAGAACAACATCGCCATTGGTGTTGCGACGAAGACGAATGCCCTGCTCGACCAGCTGGTCTATCATGAGCTTCCCGCACTTGCCCAGTCGCTTGGCGACGTCACGTACGCCCCGCTGAAGGGCTTTTCCCATTACCCATGCCTGAAAAAGGTCAACCGCTTCGTAAAAGAAGGCGTCAAGATGGTTGATGTTCAGGGCACGGAGCATTCCCAGGCTCCTTCTCTGGGCGCGCTGCTGTCGTTTATCGATCAGACCGATTATGACGATATGGACAGTTTGAAAATGGATTATCGCGTGGTGCCTCGCCGAGCAGTGACGACCACGAGCCATGACTGTCTTCGCCGTAAATGTCCCTTCTATGGAACAACGTGTTTCGTGCATGGCGCTCGTCGCTTTGCCGAAACGGCGGATGTTGTGGTCACAAATCATACGCTGCTGTTCTGCGATGCGGCCGCTGATAACGGTCTGCTCCCGCCCGTTCGCCATTGGATCATCGATGAGGCTCACGGTGCCGAGGCGGAAGCTCGCCGCGCCTTCTCGCTGGAGATTGCAGCGGAAGATGTCACTCGACTTGCGCAAAAAGTTGCCAGCGGCGAGAGTCGCAATGTCTATGCCCGTGTTGAAAGGAAGTTGAGTTCCTCTCTTAAAAACGATGGAGCGACGCTGTTCGAGGGGTTGATTGGCAAGGTGAAGTCTGCAGGTGACATGTTTGCTGCGGCAGCCCATGAATTTGCCCCTCACATCAAGGATTTGCTGTACTTCGACCCGAATAAGCGCAGTCGAAGCTATGACCGCACGGAGTTGTGGCTCAACGATGATATTCGGGCTTCAGAGACGTTCGGTTCGTTGAGAACGCTTGCAAAGGCTATGCAGGTAAGCGCGGAAAAGGCGATTACCTGCAGTCAGGAGCTCGTCGGCTATCTTGAGAACATCGAGGGTGCGGCGGAACCCCAGCGCGAAATCGCCTCTGTAGCGATGGATTTGAAAGACCTCGTGGGAGCAGTCGAGGTGATCTTCGGCGAGAAGTCTGACAGCTACGCTTACGCTGCGGAGCTGTGCCGAAAGAAGGACAAGCAGACGGATAAGCTGGAGGCGCTTGTCGTCAATGTGGGAGAGGCTCTTGAAGACAAGCTGTACTCGCAGACGAAATCGGTCGTGTTCGCTTCTGCAACGCTGTCCATCGACGGGGATTTCACTTCTTTCGAAAACGCGATGGGGCTGAATGCAGGCGAGGATACGCGTGCGCGCACCTGTCAGCTTGATTCGAGCTACGACTTCGACAAGAATATGACGGTATATGTGGCAAACGACATTCCAGAGCCTTCCGACCCGCATTATCTCGAGGCCCTCGAACGGCTTTTGGTTGGTACGCATATCGCGCAGCAGGGGTCGATGTTGACGCTGTTCACAAACCGGCGCGAAATGGAGAAGTGCTTCGACGTCGTTCAACCTGTCCTCAAAGAAGAGGATCTGCGCCTCGTTTGTCAGAAATGGGGAGTTTCCGTTAAAGGTCTTCGTGATGATTTCATCAAAGACAGGCATCTTTCACTCTTTGCGTTGAAAAGTTTTTGGGAAGGATTCGATGCGCCGGGATCGACCCTTCGCGGTGTGATCATTCCTAAGCTGCCGTTTTCAAAGCCGACCGACCCGCTCTCGTGCGAAAGAGCCACGCGCGACGACCACGCATGGAGCCATTACTCGCTGCCCCAGGCAGTGCTCGAGACGAAACAAGCAGCGGGAAGGCTTATCAGGAAGGCTTCCGATAAGGGTGTTCTCATCTTGGCTGACAAGCGCTTGATAACGAAGAGCTATGGGAAGGTGTTTCTCCGCTCGCTTCCGAGCAAAACGATAGAAGTGTGCACCATCGACGAGATCATCGCTCGACTTGCGGCAGCAAACGAGTAGATGTTTCACGTGAAACATTGCCATGGCTAAGCGAATCGACAAAGTCGCGAAAGCGGCGCACATCAAGAGAAACACGGAGGGAACCTCGAACGAGATTTCCTTCAGTGTTCTCGATGCGGCTAAAAATTCGCTCGATGGTGAAGGGAGCTCGAGCCCCTTCGGAACAATTTCCCTTTTCACGCTTCCTGGTAAGAAGAAACGCATATCCACGCCGTCAAAAGACGAGGGGCTTGCGCTGACACAGCGGGAAGCGTCGCGTTCAGCAGCGCGTGCGCAAAGTCGATCTGAGCGCAGACAACGTCGTCTCGAGCAGAAAAGAGCGAGTGGGGTAGCTCATGGGTCGCACAGCGCGCGTGAACCTCGATCGTTCGATGCTGAAGTTGCATCGCGCAAGCGTGCACGCAAACGCGGGCGGTTGATCGTATCGTCCGTGCTCACCGTGGTACTGCTCTCGGTGGCTGGAGGGTTGACGTGGTGGGGTTTCGGCACCTATCAAGATCAGCAGACGTACAAAGGGGTCTTGAGCAGCGCCATCTCTGAGCTGTCCGGGACCGACGACCTGTTGGCGGAAATAGATGCCGTCGTCGTCGATTTAGCGAACAATGACGTCACCTCCCTTTCAGTAGACGATATGCTTGATGTTCAGAAAAAGGTGCAGGATGGGAAGTCGACCTGTATCGATGAGCTTGATGCGGCAGAGGAAGCGGTAGGTCAAGTAGCGATAAATAGCAGCTCCGAGGCGAGCAATGCCCCCGATTTAAAGGTGGTCGATACGATAACGGCTCGTCGTCAGATGATGACAAGCGGCGCTGCCATAATTGACGACACGGTGAGTGCTCTCCAAGCGAGGCAAGAGGTAACGAAAGGGTGGCAGTTAGTTCTCGCTGCCGACGGGCTTGCCCGCGAGGCGGCAGATATCGCTTCCTCGGCAACGTCAGCCGATATGCAGGCGTCGACAGAGAAGTCCCAGCAGGCGATAGAGTCCTTTTCGAAGGCGAAGACTGCGCTGCAGAATGCCGAGCAGCTCTTTCCGCAGTTGGATTTGAGCGCATATATGAGCTACATAGATAAGCGACTTGAGGCGCAAGGCTACGCCATCGAATCGAACGATGCGCTTATCAATCGCGACACGCAAGCGGCGACCGAGCACAACGACGCATACAACAACGCGGAGAAACAGGCGGGCGAACTCGCGGAGAAGCTTCCGGAGGATCCAGACGAGCTCGTAGTGGAAGCGTTTGATAGCAAAACGGCGTCGAGTCGAGAAATGTATGAAAATGCCCGTTCACAAGCGCAGAGCGCAGATGCTTTTATCCGTGATTATTTGGGCACCTTCAATAAATAGCGTATAGTATGCAGCATATATGCCTTCATACAAAAGGAAAGCGAAAGGGCATCCTATGCCGGATATCATCGACCATGTGTCATATCTCTCCGAGGAAATCGGGCCGCGACCTGGCGGTACCGAAGAGGAGCAGCAGGCGGCGCTCTATATCGCCGACTATCTTCAGAAGGAAGCGGGCCTCGCAGCGGAAATCGAGGACTTCGCCATAGCCTCCAACACGGAGACGCCATCGCTCATTTGTGCAGACATCTTGCTCGTTGCAGTGGTTTTGGGCCTTGCGGTTCCCGCTATTGGAATTCTCGCATTCTTCCTTGCTCTGGTAAGCGGAGGTCTTATGCTCGCCGAATCGCTTGGCAAGCCGGTTCTCTCTCGCATGCTCGGTAAAGGCGTGAGTCAGAACGTGGTGGCGAAATACGAGCCCGCTGCCGCCGACATGAAGTCTTCCCATCGAAAGATCGTGATCGTTTCCCATTACGATAGCGGTAAGGTTCAGGCTGAGTTGAACGAGCCTCTTCTGGGAATTCTTCCGATAATCAAGCTTTGTGCACCTGTTGCAGCTGCGGTTACCGCAATTCTGCTGCTGATTCGCGTGTTGGCTCTCGGCAATGCGTCGGGTGCTCCCGTCGTCGTTGTCTCGATCATCACAGTGATTGCTGCGATTATCGCGATTGCTCCGGGAATCTTCGCGCTCGCGCACCGTACAGCTGGATATAGCGCTGGCGCCAATTGCAATGCTTCAGGAGTCGCTGTGCTCATGGAGACAGCCGCTCGTGTAGGCAGCCCCACGTCTGCTGTTGAGAATCATGAAAAGGATCCGGTAATCCACGGAGAGGAAGCGGCTCGCGTTGCTGGTGTGGTTCCCGATGGGGCCTCCGTGGTCTACGAAACGGCTCAGGCACCTGCGGGTTCGGCAGAGGCGCGCCTTGCTCAGGCGAAAGCGGCAATCGCGGCGATTTCCGGAAAGCCCGTGCCGGGAGCCGCCCCTGTATTCGACATTTCCGAAAATCTCGTACAGGTAAAAGACGAGCCGCTCGGTAAGCCTAGTGCGGAGGATATACAGGCGCTTCGCGAGGACACCTCGGCCGCCTTCGCACCGATACCCGCCGAAGCTGCCGCTGCTCTTCAGGAACAGATCGCGGCGCAAGCTGATGCCGCCGAGGCAGCGCTGGCGGCGTCGCGCCCGCAACCTGCTGCTCAGGGTTCTCCCATCGAGGGATATCTCGACAAGGAAATGTCGCAGCTCGGTTCCCCGTATGAGGCTGCATATGCCGACGCCTCGCAGCAGAATGCTCCTGCGGCCGCCGAGATGGTGGTTGAAGATGACGGGTCGAGCGTTCCCGCGTGGTTTGCGCGCGCCCAGGAAAAGGCCAAGCGTCCCAAGAATGACGACAAGCCTGTCCATCGCTCTCGATATGCCGATGCGCTCGATGCCGCGGTGAGCGCGAGCAGAGTTCATTTCCAGGAAGCGAACGAGGCGGTTGTGTCCGAGACTGAGCAGCGATTGGCTGCTATGCGCGATTCCATAATGGAAGTGAAGGCACCGGGCTTCGAGAGTGAGGGCGGAGATACTACCTTCGCGGTGATCGAACAGGAGCGTGTGTCCATCGCGGGGGAGAGAGATCAGGCAATCCCCGATTGGTCTATGCCCGAATGGACGAAGCCTGTCGATACCTCGGCGCCCCTCGCTGTCGAGCCGGTTTCCGCAGAGACAACTCCGATTGCTAACAATGAAGTGTCGGCGCAGCCCGCCGATTCTCCCGCTGGCGAGCAGCGCGTTTCCACAACGGCGATTCCTCCTGTTGTTCCCGTACAGGATGCAGCGTCGATGTCGAACGTTCAGGCTGGAGCTGCAGACTCGCCCGCGCCCGCCTCGACCGAGGAATACGCTACGTGCGCGATGACGCCGATCGACGTGACCGGCCTGCGCGAGGAAGCGGCTGCCCAGGCGGCGGCGGAAGCCCCTGCGCCGTTCGTGGCTCCTTTGGCCGCGGAAGCAAGCCGCACTGCACAGGCACCGACGCTCGAGGCGATAACGGCAGAAGATTTGAAGCCTGTCGCCGAGCTGAAGAAGCAGCGCGCGCCTCTTGCAGACGCCTCAAAGGGAAAAAAATCGCCTGTTGAGAGACTTCGTGCTCAAATTCCGTCCATTGAGAGCTCTTCTCAGGGCCAAACGGAAGCCGCTCCGACTCATCCTTCGTCTATGTCGATATCGAGCCTGAGAGGCTCTCTTCCGTCGCTTTCCGGCTCAATCACGCTTGAAAAGCCGGCGGAGGCACCCCAAGAGAATGAAACTGCCGAGGAAACGTCCGATGACGCGACGGTCGCGATCAATCAGATCGGATCTTTTGCACCTGCGAGCGCGACAGGCTCTTTCGCCCCTGTCGATGAGGAGCTTTTCGAGAATGTCGCCGACGAAGACATCTATGTCGACGATGCTGATGATTCGGCGTACGACGGCACTGTCACCGAGACAGGCGCATTCGCGGGCCCTGGGTATGTTGAGATGCCGAAGTCTCGCGTTCGCAAGTTCTTCGACCGCTTTAGCCGCAAGAAGAAGCAAGAAGACACTCCCATGACGCCGCAGGAATGGCTCGACGTCGATGATTCCTTCGATGCTCGCACTGTGGGGGCCGACCGAGGTGGTTGGGAGAGCTTCCGCGACGAGTCTGCGTCTTACGAGGCTGATGCAGCTGCGCAGGCTGGCTACGGGGAATATTCACAGGACGAGTACGACGACGATTACTACGACGAGGACAACAGCTTCTACGAGGACAAGACGACCGCTTTTGAGCCGGCGTCTGACGATGGCGCGCGCCGTGGTGGCCGCAGCCGTTGGAACGGAGGCGCCTTCTCGCGCATCTCGATGGGCAATGCAAACGTTCGCTCCGAAGAGGAAATCGTGACGCCAGATATGATGCCGGAGCCTGTGGAGCCCGAAGAAGACGAGGAGCGCATCTACCACTTCCATAACCCCGAGATTACGACGGAAGTCTGGTTCGTCGCTCTTGGCTGCGAGCTTTCCGGCCATAACGGCATGAAGGCGTTTCTCGCCGACCACGCCGATGAGTTGCGTGGTGCGATCATCGTGGATCTCGAGGCGATGGGTGCAGGGTCGCTGTCGCTTATCGAGAGCGAGGGCACGCTGCGCAAGGTATCCGTCTCTTCTCGTATGAAGCGCTACGTGAAGAAGGCGGCTCAGGCAACGGGCGCGCACGTGGGCGGTGCGACTATCCCGTGGGGCGAGGGGTCTGGAGCATACGCCGCGCAGCAAGGTTTTCAGGCTATGCATCTCGCTGGCATGGACGGGATTAAGCCTGCGTTCTTTGGTCAGAAGGATGATACGATTGACGTGGTGAAATCGGACAATCTTTCCAAGAATGTCGAGTTCGTTGTGGAAATGCTAAAGAATATCTAAGGGGAGTAGGATTTCTTAGAGGTAGATTGTCTGCTTCCTGTATAATTTCGAACGTTTGAGGTGAAACGGGCTTTTGGTTCCACCCATATCGATTCGATAGAGAGGTTTATAGGAATGGCCATCGAAGCATATTGCGTCAAGTGCAAGGCGAAGAAGGAAATGCAGAACCCGGTTGAGGGTGTTACCAAAAACGGTAAGCCCATCATGAAGGGAACCTGCCCTGACTGCGGGGGCAAGATCTGCCGCATTGGCGCTGTTAAATAACCCGAATGCGCTCAGCTTGCGAGAGGCGATGTTTCACGTGAAACATCGCCTTTTTTAGTGCTTGTACGGGTGGACGAACGGATTGTCCTTCATGACGTTCTCGAGCATCGAAATATAATCCTCGAGAAGCGGGCTGCGTTTCATCTGGCTATGGATAATATAGCCGACCTGCATCGTACCGTTGCTGCCGGGAAGGCCTCGGGTGTCGAGCGGGATGGACACGATGCCCGTGTGCATCTCGGAGGAGAGGACGCCGGTAGACAACGTATAGCCGATATGATTGGTAAGGAGGTTCGTCAACGTTCCGCGGTCGGAGAAACGGATCTCCTTCTTATGGGGAATCTGATTGAAAGGCTCTTCGGCGTAGTAGAAGGAATTCTCCGTGCCTTGTTCGAAGGAGTAGCGCGGATAATCCTCAAGGTCATCCAGTTTGAGAATCTTCGCCTTCGCAAGCGGGTGATGTTCGCCGACGAACACGTGGACCTGCGCATCAAAAAGCGGCGTGAAAACGACGTTTGCATCGGCAAAGGCTTTGTCGAGTACACGTGAGTTGAAGTTATCGCGGAAGAGGATTCCAATCTCGCTACGGAAGGTTCGCACGTCGTCGATAATCTCGCCAGTTCGGCATTCCCTCAAAGTGAACTCGTACTCGTCTCCGGTGTACATTTCGGCGACCTCGACAAAGGCCTGCACACTGAAGGCGTAGTGTTGCGTCGAAACCGTCAGGCGCGCGTGGCTCGAAGATCCCTTCGCGTAGCGCTCGGAGAGCATGTCGGCCTGTTGGATAACCTGACGTGCGTAGCCGAGCAGCTCGGTTCCGTCATTGGTGAGGGTGACGCCACGATTGCTGCGGGTGAATATGGTGATTCCGAGTTCAGTCTCAAGCTCTTTGATCGCGGTAGAAAGATTGGACTGCGAGGCATAGAGATTTTGAGCAGCAGCATTGATGGAGCCGAATTCGGCAATAGCTATAAGGTAGCGAAGTTGTTGTAAAGTCATGGAGTACCTTTCTTAAAGCAAACCGCCTCGAGTAGATGGCGGTATTGCAAATGCATTATATGCAACTATCGATTATAAAGATAACGAGTACTCAAAAGAAAGTCCAATCCAAATGCTTGCCTCAAGCAGGTTCGAGTGGTTTTATTATCTGGCATCCACGAATAGCAACGAGGAGTATTTGCATGGCGAAGAAGAACATACCCTACGATCAGAAATACTACGACCCCGAAATAGAATGCATGCCGCGTCCTGAGTTGGAGAAGCTCCAGCTCGAGCGTCTGCAGGCAATGGTGAAGTACGCATACGAAAACACGGTGTACTACAAGCGCTCCTTCGATGAGGCCGGTGTGAAGCCCGAGGACATCACGTCGCTCGCCGACATCGAGAAATTCCCCTTCATCGACAAGAAGACGGAGCGCGAGACGCAGCATGTCGGAAGCTTCTTCGGCGAGATGTGCTCCGTTCCCGAGGAAGACGTCGTGTTTATGGCGACCTCATCCGGCTCGACCGGCGTTCCCACGGTAAGCCCCTTCACGCAAGAAGACTTCGACCTGTGGCAATCGACCGAAGCGCGCCTCTTCTGGCAAGCGGGTATGCGCCCGAACGATCGCTACGTGCACGGGCTGAACTTCGCGCTCTACGTCGGCGGCCCCGACGTTATGGGTGCGCAGGAACTCGGCGCGCTCGCCATCTGGGTTGGCGCGGTGCCTTCCGATCGCCTGCTGTTCGTGCTGAAGCAGTATCAGCCGACCGTTATCTGGACGTCACCTTCCTACGCTTGGGCGCTTGGCGAGAAAGCGAAGGAGAAGGGGTTCGACCCGCGCGAAGATTTCAGCATCCACACCATCATCGTCGCAGGCGAGCCTGGCGGTTCTATCTCGTCGACGCGTGAGGCGATCGAGGATTTGTGGGGCGCTAAGGTCGTCGATTTCTTCGGTCTGTCCGACATCTACGGCGCATGCGCAGCGATGTGCGAGGCGAAAGACGGCCTGCATATCGTCGAGGACCAGATTCTCGTGGAAACTGTCGACCCGACGACCGGTGAGGTGCTTGAGCCAGGCAGCGTCGGTGAGCTTACCTACACGACGCTCATGAAGAAGGCACGTCCGATGATCCGTTTCCGCTCGGGCGACATCGGATATGTGAGCACCGACAAGTGCGAATGCGGGCGCACCCTTGCCCGCATCCACGTGACCGGTCGCAAGGACGAGATGTTCATCGTCGGCGCCGTGAACGTGTTCCCCTCCGATGTGGAATACGTTGTTCGCGCGTCGAAGGGCCTTACCGGCGAGTACTCCATTCGCGTGTACGACGAGAACTACACGACTCGCTACGAAGTCTCGGTCGAGCGCGCGTTTGGCAGCGAAGAGCCGTATGCCGAGGTTGCGAAGCGTGTCGAGGCAGCATTGAAGGCCCATTGCGGCGTGCGACCTGCTAAGGTGATCGTGTACGACGCAGGCAAGCTGGGCACGTCATCCGCTCACAAAGCGAGCCGTTTCGTCGATGAGCGTACGCAGAAGTAAGGAGAAGGCTATGTCGAAAACGTTTTCGGTTTCAGGTCAGCACTACCTCTTCGATGTGCAGACGTTCGCGCACACCGTGCTTGCGGCGGGCGGCGATGAGTACTCCTATGCGCTGCGCGACTGCACGACGCAAGGCGTCATTGATGATGTTGCGCAGGGAGTGAGCGAACTGGGCATCCTGCTCAAGACGTCCGCTTCGGATGCCGCTCTCGACGAGGCGTTCAAAGCAGCGGGCGTTCGATACACCGAGCTCGTGCAGTCGGCGCCGCGCGTGGCCCTGCCCTCGAGCCACCCGATGTCGAATGCGCAGTCGCTTACGTTGGACGATCTTGCTGATTGGCCGTATATCTATTTTGACCAGGGTAAAGACGCTCCTGCTGAATTCGCGGAAGAAGCGGTGTGCGACCCTGTGTGCGCGAAGAAGATTGCGACGACCGATCGCGCCTCGCTCTCTGAGCTCTGTGTAGCCCTCAATGGCTATACAGTGACGAGCGGTATTCTCGTGGGTATCGCCGATGGTCCGGCGCTGACGACTGTCTCGCTTGAGACGGATGTGACAATCCATCTCGGGTATATCACGAAGGATGGTGCCGAGCTTTCCGCTTTGGGCGAAAGCTTCCTCGGTCGACTGAAGAAGAATCTCGAGCGCTACGTCGCATCCCTCTAAGGGAAAACGGCGCGCATAACATCGAAGGCCTCAGGCGGAATGGTCCGTCTGAGGCCTTTTTCTTGGAGATGGGCGTTCGCTTGCTGCAGCGAGTGCGTTTCACGAAAGGGGGTGTTTCTCCCCCTGCTCGCTGGGCACGCGGCGTGGTGCGGCGCCGTTATCTCGCTAGATGCGCTGCGCTATCTTCCGGTTAACACGCGCTCGTCGCCCGAGCGGCGGGTGATGCCCTTGTCGTCGAAATATTCCAACAAGGGAATGGCGTATTTGCGCGTGGTGCCCATAGCGTCCCTCAGTTCTGCGGCGCTCGCAGAGGCCCCGTCGGCGAGACGAGTGCGAACGGCCTGTTCAAATTGGGCAAGTGCCTCAGTGGAGAAGGCGAGTTCTTTCGTGATGCGCACCGCTTCGTCCGCCTTCTCGAGGGAAGCCATGGCGCGTCGGCCGAGAGAAGGCTCGATTTTGCAGCTCGAAAAGATCTCATCGAGTGTCGCGGGGGAGCCATCAGCCTCGCGAAGTACGGCAAGCAGGGCTTCCGCGGCCTGCTTCTCCAACGCCTGAGCTCCAGCGCCTGCTTGGGGATGGCAAACCTCGCCGCCGTTGACAACAGCGCGCTTAGCAGCTTGCGCATCAGCGAGGAGGGCATCGAAGCAGTCGGGTGAAAGGCGGGCGGCCGCTTTCTGGCGGAGCGCCTCCTTCGACATGCCGGTCGACGTCGGATTCTCGTTATGGAAGGCGAGCAGAGCGTTCTCGATCGTTGAGCGCATCTTCTGCACATAGCGCGGCGTGGTGAAGTACTCTTTCGTGCCAGCTTGCTCGGAGGAGAGTCGGGTGGCCTTGCGCGATTTCTCGAGCGACTCGAGGGCTCGTCTCGCCGCAGCTTGGCTGCATCCTGCTGCATGAACGATGCCCTCGCACGTTACCGGCGCCTTCTCAAGGTTGAACGCGCATTCCGCTGCACGATCGCCATCTCCGTCGCGCAAAGCATCGAGGAGCGCGATCTTCTCGGGGGTCGCCGTGGTCGAGCGCTTGGGGTGCGCGCGGAGCACGACGCCGCCGCCGATGACGTGCACGGGGGAATACGACCGCACGATGAAGTGGTCTTGCCAGGATACGGGAAGCTCCTCGTCGAGGCGGATTTGGGCATAGGCTCTCTCGCCTGGCTTGAAACCCTGCTCGTCCCCGATGCGAAGGATTCGCCCTGTGACCTCGCGCGTTCCGTGCGAAACATGGACGCGCGCCCCGCTTTCGAGGGGTTTGTCGGACGAGGAGAGGCCGAGGTAGGTGAAGTCGGCATCGAAGCGGTCGGTCGCGGTGACGGTGTGGAGCGCTGCGAGAAAATCGCCTGGCCGCACCTCTTCGGTGGAAAGCGCGTTCAGGTTGAGCGCGACGCGATGGCCGGCCTCGGCGCGATCGACGCTCTCTCCGTGGATTTGGATGCTCCTTACACGGGACATGCGTCCGCTCGGGAGCACTTCAAGTTCGTCACCTATCGAAATGGTGCCGCTCCAGAGCGTTCCCGTGATGACCGTGCCTGCGCCTTTGATTGTGAAAACGCGGTCGATAGGCAGGCGAGCACCGTCGGAAGCTTTTTGGCGCTTCGTTGCTTTCGCTGCCCGGCAGAGCGCCGCCTTCAGGTCGTCGAGCCCCTCTCCCGTGCGGCTCGATACAGCAATGATCTCGGCATTCTCGTAAGGTCCACCCGCAAGGCGACCTTTCACCTCATCGATCATGAATTCGACCCATTCGTCGTCAACGAGGTCGGTCTTCGTGAGCGCGACGACGAGCGTGGGGATGCGCAGAAGCTCCAGCACGGCCAAGTGCTCGGTTGTTTGGGGCATGACGCCATCGTCAGCTGCGATGCACAGGAGTGCCATGTCAATGCCGGTCGAGCCCGAGATCATCTGGCGGACGAACTTCTCGTGACCGGGAACGTCGACCACGCCTAAGGTGGTGCCGTCGTCGAGAGAAAGGCGCGCGAAGCCGAGCTCGATGGTGATACCGCGCTGCTTCTCTTCCGAGAGTCGATCAGGATCGGTTCCAGTCAACGCGAGGATAAGCGAGGACTTACCGTGATCGATGTGCCCTGCGGTTCCCAGGACGAGGTCGTGGTTCTTCATCGGTCGATCCCTTCGAAATACTCGGTGCATGCGCGCACGATTTCCTGCATTTCTTCCTCGTCGAGCGCAGTTCGCCCATCGAAGAGCAGCATGTCCTTCTTCAGGCGTCCCACAACGGGAACGAGTCGCTCCGAAACGAGGTGGCGATCGCATGAGAGCGCGTCGCCTTGCAAGAACTTGACCTGCACGCAATAGGTGGGGATATCGCACATGGGCAGCGCCCCGCCGCCAGCACGGGAAATCTCCTCGACGATGGAAACCTCGCAGGCATCTGCGGGGAGCGCTTTCTTCAGCATGCTCGCAAGCTTCTTGGAGCGGACGCGGACCTCATCGGCGGTTTCGGTGAGCATGCGCAGGGTGGGGATTTCGCGGCGCGCGTTCTCGGGGTTCAGGTAGAGGCGCAATGTGGCCTCGAGCGCGGCGAGCGTCATCTTGTCGAGGCGCAGCGCGCGGGCGAGTGGATTTTTCTTCAGGCGCGCGATCAGCGGCTTCGCCCCGACGATGATGCCCGCCTGGGGGCCGCCGAGCAGCTTATCGCCTGAGAACGACACGAGATCGGCTCCGGCTTGCAACGATTCGGAGACGGTGGGCTCGGCGTAGTCGCCGAAGCAAGTCAGGCGCATGAATGCACCCGACCCCTGGTCCTCGTAGACAAGGAGCTTGTCCCCGCTCGTTCCGCCTGCCTGCTCACGGGCGGTGTTCTCGTCGTCGGCAAGTGAACGCAGCTCGGAGATAGCTACCGATTCCGTGAAACCGATCAGGCGGTAGTTCGAGGGATGCACCTTCAAGACCATGGCCGTGTCGGGCGTGACCGCTCGCACGTAGTCGGAAAGGTGCGTCTTGTTCGTGGCGCCGACTTCCACCATAGTGGCATGCGATTGCGCCATGATGTCGGGGATGCGGAACGACCCGCCGATCTCGACGAGCTCGCCGCGCGAGACGATAGCTTCGTGACCTGCGGCGAATTCGGAGAGCACCATCATGACCGCCGCGGCGTTGTTGTTCACAGCAATTGCGGCCTCGGCGCCGGTGAGCGTGCAGATGAGCTGCTCGCAGTGGGAATGGCGCGAGCCGCGAGCCATCGCGTCGGTGTCGTATTCCAGCGTCGAGTACCCGCTTGCGACCTCGTTCACGGCCTGCACGGCGGCGGGCGCGAGAACGCTTCGTCCGAGGTTGGTGTGGATGATGACGCCGCTTGCGTTCACAACGCGCCGCAGGGAAGGACGGTTCAGCGCGAGAAGCCTCATGCGGGTCGCGCGCACGATGCTCGGGATGGATGTGTCGGCGTCGCTCCCCGCGAGAATGGCTTGCCGCGCTTCGTCGATGCTCGTGCGCACAGCGTCGCATACCAAGTCTCGGGGAACGCTTTCGGTGAGGGTCTCGAGCGAGGCATCGTGGAGGACTTCCTCAACCTGAGGAAGCGAGCGGAGTTTGTCGTTCGGGGACTGCGAAGTCATGAATGCGCCTTTCTTGCGAGAAACGGTGACTCAGATTGTAACAGTGAGCGGCTTTTCCGTCGCCCTCGGACGTGATTGCGGCCATCGCGTCCGCCAGATGGGGCTCTCTCTGCGTTTCTGCGTTATACTCATCCTTGACAGAGCGATTTTTCGCCGCGTGATTCTGCCGCCGCGCGACATTCTGCATTTTCGCCTGCTTAGAAGCTTGTTTCACGTGAAACAAGCGCAATTCACCGTGCCCGCACGCGCGGGCCTCAGCAAGGAAGGATTCCCCATGAAAATCCTCGACGGTTTTGGCAAGCAATGCCCTATGCCTCTCGTTATGGCGAAAAAGGAGCTCGACGCGGGCGCGACGGAGCTCGCTATCCAGGTCGATAACGAGACGGCCGTGAAGAACCTCACGCGTCTTGGCAAGAAGAAGAACATGGCCACGTCGGTTGACAAGATCGAGGGCGGCTGGCTTATCACCTTCGGTGAGGGCGACGGCACCGAGGTCGAGGCTCCTGCCGTCATTCCCGAAGCGGGAAGCGCATGCACGACCACGGGCGGTTGCGGGTATTCCGTGTTCGTCGGCAAGGACTTCGTGGGCGATGGCGATCTTGAACTTGGCCGCAACCTTATGAAGATGGCTCTCTACACGCTTTCCGAGGCGGGCGACCCGCCGACGTCGCTTCTGTTCATGAACGCTGGCGTGAAGCTGGTCGCACCGGGCGAGGAGCAGGTCATCGAGGCGGTGAAAAAGCTCGAGGAGCAGGGCACCGAGGTGCTCGTGTGCGGCACGTGCCTGAACTTCTTCGGCATCGCCGATGAGCTCTCCGTCGGCGAGGTTTCCAACATGTACGACATCCTCGAGCGCATGCGCGAGTCTGCAAAGACCATCACGCTGTAATGGGGGAAACTCAGGTGGCGGACGCGCAACCATTCGTGCTCGCCTTCGACTCGACGCATGCCGCGATGGCGGCGCAGGTGGCCTTCAAAGCGGCGGGCGCCTCCTTCGCGCTCATCCCGACTCCGCGCGAGATCAGCGCGGGGTGCGGCATGTCGCTCAAGTTCAAGGCGGAAGGTGCGGCGGAAGCGCAAGCCTTCGTCGCCGATACCGTAACGGGCGACGCCGCGAAATGCGCTACGCTCTACGAGGCGACAGGGTACACGAAGCTCTCGTAGTCGAACAACAAGAAGGGGCCGAAATCGTTCGGCCCCTTCTTTGCATGCTGAGGCGGAAAACCTCAGCAGTCCTCGGTTCTTCCCACTATGCCCTTTGGGCGATCTCCTCGTTCATCTTCGTGACGTCGGAGTCCTTAATCTTGAACAGCAGCAGGAACGGTATAAGTGACACAACGAGCAGCCCGATCGGCAGCAGGAAGTACATCTGCTCGATGCCTGCGATAGCGGCAGCGTCGAAGACGGTTGCTGTGGCGTCATAGGCGACAAGCGAGAGGAACGCCGGCAGGATAATCGCGCGCAGGGTGACGCCGAGCTTCACCGACACGGTCATGATCGACATCGTGGTGCCGAGCGTGTTCTCGCCAGTTTTCCAGTGACTCCAGGTCGCACACATGGAGTACAGGTTTGCGGACAGGCCATAGGAAAGGCCGAAGAACACCTGCGAAAGCACGAGCAGCACGTTCAGAAGCACATACCCTGGTTGCAGGACGTAGGCGATGACCCAGATCACGAGCCAGCCTGCGACGCCCACGATGGTGGTGTTCTTGGTGCCGAGCTTCTTAGCGACGCGCGCGGCGATAAACGAGCCCACGAAACAGCCCAGGTAGAACATCATGAGGATGGTTCCCGAAGCGGACGCATCACCCAGGACGACTTTCGCATAGTACGCTGTGCCTGCAGCGACCGTGTAGTAGGCGATGAGGCGCAGGATGTCGTGGAGTACGACGCCGATGAGATTCGGGTTGGTGACGATATTTTTGCCCATCGCCTTGAAAGAAATCTTCTTGCCTTCCGATTTGGTTTCGGTGTCGTATCCCTTCGTCGCGAAGAAGCAGATGGCCATCGCGATAATGTAGATGACTGACACAACAGCGGCGCAAATGGAGTAGGCAAGTACGCCGCTGACGAGCGCGGCGAGGGAGGTCGTGATCAGCGGCACGAGCTTCGACGCAATCACGCGGCCGAGTGCGGCGCCGGCGCCCAGGCGGCCCGACAGGAACGCGCGCTCGGAAGGCTCGTCGGTGAGAACGTTGGTCATGCTGCGAATGCCCGCGTACGTGATGTTCCAGCAGAAGTGGCTCACGACATAACCGATGCTGATGACGATGCCTGCCACAACGTCGCCGCCCACCTTGGTGAAGCACATGATGAAGAACACCATGGCGATGATCGGAGCGATGATGAGCCAGGGGCGGTACTTACCCTTCTTGAAGTGGAACTTGTCGATGAACACGCCCGCCAAAAGGGCAGATACGGTGTCGACGGCCGACGCACTTGCGGCGATGACGCCCGAGATGGCAAGCGGAAGTTGTGCCACGTCGGTCAGGAAGAATAGGAAGAAGGCGGTCTCGAGAGTCGCGGCTATCGAGAAGCCTATCTCGGACACCCCCCAGACGGAACGTATAGCAGTGTTGATTCTTGGCATAGTTTCTCCTCCTTAGATTGGGCGCTATCCCCTTATGCGCCCGTTTTCAGCTGTGTATGTCAACCGCCTTTGCAGACGGGGTAAGCTTTTTGGAGGGGCGGGTTTTGGGATAAAGAGCACCCGCCCCAGCGATGCTGCCCCTTCGTTGAAATTCGAGGGAAGAAGGGGCTTTTAGAGAGCGGAGGGGATGGTCTCTCGCTCGGGCTTAGCTTATAGGCCTCGCGCACATGAGTCAGTGGGCATGGGGCATACGAAAGAAAGGGAAACTGTTGTGCTTCTTGCAAGACGTGCACGATGGGAGTGAAATACTATTGTGCATCTTGCATAATAAGATTATCGAAAAGCCTGGCTTTCGACTAAAGCAATCGGACGGGAGATAGTCCATTATGGGATACGGCGCAATGGCTTTATCTGAGGGGAGTAGGTCATGGGTGTTTCGCTGAACATCATGAAGCGCGAACTTGAGGCTATGGGGAACGTCTCAATCTCGTCTGACGGGAGTCTTAATTTTGAAAATGCCCGTCTTTATCTGGGGGAATCGTCGATTGCGGGGGACGATATCCTCTACGTTTGCTCGACGAGCGAAGACTGCGAAAGCGTCCGAGGCTACGGCCGCCACGCAGCTTTCGTGGACCATCACGCGACCAAGCCCGACCAGACCGCCGTGCTTTCCGTCACGGGGGGAGAGGGAACGCTCCAGGTATTCAACGCGTTGCTCGAAATCTTCTATCGATTCGGGATGTGGGAGCGCGATATGGACGCGGTGCTCGGCCGCGGCGGCGGGCTTCAAGAGCTTATGGATGTGAGCGAGAAGATGCTGCGCAACAACGTCGTCGTAGTGGATCCGGCTCTCAAGCTTTTGGCCTACACCAAGGGGACTCCCTGTGACGATCCGATTACGATGGAGCTGATCGGGCACGGCTACCATACCGAGGAGAACATCCGGAAATTCCAGCTGCACAAGCGCTTCAAGCCATGGGCGAAAGAGGACGGCTTCATCGTCAACGATACGCTCTCCATCTGCAAATACGTCACGGTCGTGAGGTCGTTCAAAACCAAGACGAGCTTCAGCCTCATCGTCGTCATGATGTGCAACAAGCTTTCCCCCTGCGACTATCTCTACGACACGTTCGACCTTTTCCTGACGCGCGTCAAGCGTATCGCCGAGCGCGAATACCCGGAAGACAAGCCTTCGGGCAACGCGGTCGACACGTTTCTCCATGATCTTCTTTTGGGCCACGAGGGCAACGAAACCATCGTTCGCGAGCGGTGCAAGCTCGTGGGCATTCCGCCGGAAGCGCGGTTTTGTTTGTTCACGATTCCCGTTAACGAGGATATGTCTCCCTCGCGGCTTCTTTCCGACCTGGCCACGATGGTGGCACCGGCGAAAGTTGTCCTTTTCGACGGCTGCATCACGGTGCTGTGCTTCAACTGCCTCTCTCCGCAGTGCGCGCTGCATTGCGAGGTCGGTTCGTGCCCAAGGGGGCATAAATCCATCTCATCGCGCATCAACGAGCTCATGGAGAAAATGGACCTTATCTGCGGACGCAGCTCCAAATTCACGAATCTCGCTAAGGCTTCCGTTGCCTATCGACAGGCGCGCGAGGCTGCACGGCTTGGGGCGAAGGCCAAGCCGGGCGCTCATAAGCTGCCGATTTCGTTCAACTGGAACCGTATCTTCTCGTTCGATCGAGCCCAAATCGCCTTTATCGCCGACAAAATGGGAGATGACCTGCCGCTTTTGAATTCAACCTACGCGAGCGTCGTCGTTCGTTCTATCGCGAAAGACGACGCCGAGCGGGGCACTGACAACTATCAGTTCCTCTACGAGTACCTCATGTGCGAACGCCGCGCGAACATCGTTGCCGAGAAGCTTCATATGCATCGCAACAACGTGAAGTACCGCATCGACCGTATCGAGGGTGCGTACGGTATCGACACGTCCGATCCTGCTCTTCGCTTCGCGCTGCTCTTTGCGTACCGCTTCGACGACATCGAGATTATGCAAAATGCACAATAGAATTTATCGAAGACGGTGATTCCGGCCCCATGATTTACGCTGCGGCGCGCCGTACTCTTCTCGATGTCAGCACGGCACGGGAGAGAGTGCCGCAGAACAGGGGAAAGGATAGTCATCATGGCCATCAAAAAACATGAGGAAATTCGTCTCAACGTGAAGCCGATTTTCTTGACGCTGTATCACGAGTACGTGTTCGAGGGACCGTGCCGCTTCGGTGAGGGCATCCAGCTTGAGAAGGAATTCGACCTCCACATGGCCGCCGAGAAGTTCAAGGGTTGGTATGCTCAGCTCCAGGCTGCTATGCCGGAGAACGTCGTCAACCTGCTCGAGCCCGTCAAAGTCGAGCGCGACGAGAACTTCCTCACCAAAGACGAGATGATCGACAAGCTTGCCGAGGGAAGCGAAGAAGTCGACCTGTACTTTATCGGGTATGCGAGCCGCCCCTACGATTTGGCTCTCGAGTTTGCTCAGCGCGTCGGCAAGCCCTGCGCCATCACCCAGGCATGCTGCGCCTCTGCTATCACGTCCGCCGAGTTCCTTGCCCGCGGCCTTGAGTTCTACTCCTTCGAGGATTGGGAGGACGCCACCGAGTACATGACCGTCCTGCGTGCTCGCAAGGTCATGAAGGACTCGAAGATCCTCGCCGCGACCCGCATGACGAGCACCGTCTCGGTGAGCGCGCCCGACTCGATCATCGACCCCGAGAAGATCACTGAGCGCTTCGGCACCCGCATCCGTTACGTCTCCGCTCATGAGCTGCTTGACCAGATTTCCTACGACGACCCGATGGAGAACTACTGCACGCCGGGCCGCAAGGGCTTAAACCTCACCGCCGAGGACGAGAAGATCATCGACAAGGAAACCGACGAGCTCATCGCAGGCGCCGAAGAGTGCGAGATGACGCGCGAGATGGTCAAGAAGTCCGTCGAAGCCAACTACGGCATCCAGAAGTTCCTCGACGCCTACGAGTGCAACTGCTTCACTGCTCCGTGCCCCGATCTGTGCGCGACGCGCCGCCTGAACCAGAAGCAGTTCACGATGTGCCTGAACCACTCGCTCAACAACGAGCAGGGCATCCCGTCCGCATGCGAGTACGACCTGGGCGCCGTCGTCTCTAAGCTGATGCTGCAAGCCATCGGCCGTCGCCCGTCCTACATGGGCAACTGCTTCACGAGCCCGGTGCGCCATGGCGTGCGCGCCCAGCTGCCCAAGGCGCTGTTCTTCACGCCCGAGCATGTTGACCAGAAGATGGAAGAGCTCGGCGACATCCCCAACGTCGTCCTGACCTTCCACTCGGTGCCGAACCGCCGTTGGGAATCCTTCGACGAGGACTTCCGCCCCTACGCGATTCGATCCTTCGCCCGCTCCGGCTTCGGCGCGACGTTGCGCTACAAGTTCGAAGAGGACGCCGGCCAGACGATCACGATGTGCCGTGTCGACCCGAACGTCGAGAAGCTCTTCGTCGCGAAGGGCAAGATCATCACCTCCATGGGCTACGATCAGACCAACTGCTCCATGGGCGTGTTCTTCCAGGTGAAGGATTCCAAGGACTTCTTCAAGAAGCAAGCCGCCATCGGCAACCACATGCCGCTGATCTATGGTGACTTCGAAGAGCAGGTCATCGAGCTCGGCGAGCTGCTCGGTCTGGAAATCGTCCAGGCGTAAATCGAGCCAACGAGAAGGCGTATCACGCGCCGAACGCCAAAGCCCGCGGCGCCGCAATCGACGTCGCGGGCTTGTTCTTTCCCGAGTTCGGGGCTCGGGTCGGCAAGAAAGGGGATGGGGAACGTGAAGGCTCCTGACGAGATCCAGCAGGAATTCATCGACGGCTTCGTCGCCGCCGGTGACACGTTCGAGCAGTTCGACTACCTTTTGCAGCTGTCGGCGCAGCTCGAGGAACTTCCCGAGGAGCGCAAAGTGAAAGAAGTGCTCGTTGAGGGGTGCCAGTCGCAGGTGTGGCTCTACCCCTCGTGGGCGGGTGCGGTGCCAGGGGAGGGCTTCGCGCTTGACGGCGACAGCGACACGCTCATGGTGCGCGGTGTGATTTACCTGTTCCAGCAAATGTTCTCGGGGCAAGATGCACGGGCGATTATTGAGTGCCCCGTGCGTTTCGTGGAAGAGACCGAGCTCGTCTATATTTTCGACGCGAAGCGGCAGGCGGGCGTTTCCGCAATCGCGTCAACCATCAAGGATTTTGCGCGCAAGGCGCTTTCCGATAAGGAGGAACCTCATCATGACTAGCACGATGACGCTGAAAGATCGCCTCGATATCGCGGCAAAGGACGCGCAAGCTGCTCAGGAGAAAATCACGTCGGGCACGCTTAGTCGCGAGGCGTTTCGCCAGGAGGTGCGCAACTACACGCTCGCCAAGTTTTTCCTGACCGAAGACGAGGTGCGGGCTTTGGGCACCGACGACATCTTGAAGCTTGCCGATGAGAGCGTCGAGAAACTCCTGCGCCAAAACGACAAGAGCGTGAAGCTTGCGGAAGGCTCGACCACGTGCACCAACCAAAGCTCGACCGACATCAAGAAAGTGCTTTTGTCCTTGACGCTTCAGCGCGCGCTGAACGTGCGCTTCACGCCCGAGCAGTCTGCCGACCTTGAGACGATTACACAGCTCGCAGACGCGCTCTTCGATGCGAAAGATGACCCGTCCATGCGCCGAGATGCCTGATGAACTAGAATGCTCGGCATGCAACGAGGTACCAGGGCGAAAGGGATGGCGAACATGGATGTGGAACGCGTACGTGAGGATTTCCCGATTTTGGGACAGCAGGTTCACGGCCATCCTCTCGTGTATTTGGACAACTCGGCGACGACGCAAGTTCCCGAACAGGTGCTTTCCGCTGTTGCTGAGCACTATCGGACAAGCAACGCGAACGTGCATCGTGGAATGCACTACCTGGCGCACGCCTCGACCGACGCGCTCGAGCGCGCGCGGGAAACGGTCGCCCGCTTCGTCGGCGCGGCCGATTCGTCGTGCGTGGTGTTCACGCGCGGCACGACCGACGGCTTGAACATGGTTGCCCGCGGCCTGGCGCACGAACTCGGGCCAGACGATGCCGTCGTGGTGAGCCTCATGGAGCACCACTCCAACTATGTTCCCTGGCAGCAGGCGTGTTTTGCCGCAGGCGCCGACTTCCGCGTCGCCGGGCTCACCGCCGAGGGCGACCTCGATGAGGCACATTATGCGGAGCTGCTCGCCGACGGGAAGGTGAAGATCGTCGCGATGACGGGATGCTCGAACGTGCTCGGCACCGTGACCCCCGTGAAGAGGCTTGCCCAGATGGCCCATGATGCGGGCGCCTTGTTCGTGCTCGACGGCGCGCAGATCATGCGCCATGGCGTGGTCGACATCGCGGATTTGGGCGTCGACTACCTGGCTTTTTCTGGCCATAAGATGATGGCGGGCACGGGCATCGGCGCGCTTTGCGGCACGCGCGAGGCGCTCGAGATGCTCGCACCACGCGACTTCGGGGGCGAGATGGTGGGGAAGGTGACGCAAGCGCTAACCACCTGGGAAGAGCTTCCTTTGCGCTTGGAGGCGGGCACGCCGAACTACGTGGGCGCGATCGCGCTCGGTACGGCATGCGACTACCTGTGCGCTTTGGGTCGCGAGGAGATTGCGGCGTATGAGTCCGACCTGGTCAACCATGCAATTGGCGTGCTTGGGAAAATCGAGGGGCTCCATATCGCTGGTTCGCCGAAGGAGCGCGCGGGTCTTGTGTCGTTTACAATCGACGGGGTGCACCCGCTCGATCTGTGCACGCTCATCGACGCGCGCGGTGTCGCCCTGCGCAGCGGACACAACTGCGCACAGCCCGTGCTCGATTGGCTGGGAACGAGCAGCGTGGCGCGACTGTCGCCGGCATTCTACAACACAACAGCCGAAATCGACTTTGCCGCGCAGCAGATAGGCCGTGCCGCGCAGATGCTCCGGGCCGCACGGTCTCGCATGTAAAACTACAACGCTCCGTCGGTGAACGAGATTGTGCCCGCGTCGCCATCGACGATGCGGCCGATCTTCCACGCCGCGCGCCCCGCGAGCCGCTCGAATTCCCGTTCGAACACTTCTGCCTGGTCGGGAGGGATGGCTGCCAAAATGCCGCCCGAGGTTTGCGGGTCGCAGATCACTCCCATGCGGTTATCGAACTCATCGTCGTCGAGCGTGCCCTGCCGCACGTATTCTTCCGCGAGGTCCATGATGGAGAACGCTCGGTTGGGGCGGCAGTACGCGCACGAGAGCTCCCATACGCGATCGAAGGTGGGAATGGCGCCGAAGTCCAGCTCGGCCGCCGCATTCGACGCTTCGAGCATCTCGTGGAGGTGTCCCGCCAGCCCGAAGCCCGTCACGTCGGTCGCCGCGTGGACGCCCGCCGCAACCATGGCCTCGCCGCCTGCGATGTTGAGCTCCATCATCGACTCGACGGCAGGTCGGAACTCCTGCTGGGTGACGAGCTCGTTTTTCACGGCCGCGCTCATGATTCCCGTGCCGATTCGCTTGGTGAGGTAGAGGACGTCTCCCGCAGCCGCGCCGCCGTTGCGCACGATCTTGCTCGGATCGACGGTGCCGAACACGCACAGGCCGTATTTCGGTTCCTCATCATCGATCGTGTGGCCGCCCGCCACGAACGCCCCCGCCGCATGCGCGGTGTCGGCGCCGCCGCGCAAGATCTCCCCCGCGACCTCGGCACCGAGCTCGCTGTCGAGCGCGAGCAGGTTTAAGGCCACGTGGGGGCGGGCCCCCATCGCGAACACGTCGGAGAGCGCGTTCGCCGCCGCAACGCGTCCGAACTCGTAGGGGTCATCGACGACGGGCGTGAAGAAGTCGACCGTGAGCACGGCTGCCGTCGTATTATTGATTTCCCACACCGCCGCGTCGTCGCTCGTCTCGAACCCGAGGAGGAGCTTTTCCTTGTCGGGCAAATCGATTGCCGGTGAGAGGCAGTGCAGCGCATCTTCGAGGTCGCCCGGACCCCATTTCGCCGCTCAACCGCCCTTGCTGGTGAGCTTCGTTAGCGCAACTTTTTCCTTCTCACTCATGGGCAATCTCCTTTCGAGTCGAATTCAGTATACCAGCGCCGTGCGGGACGACGGCGTCCTTGCCTTCCCTCCGATGCCGCTCTGCTCCTTTCCACCCGACGTCGCCGGGGGAGGCGTCGTCTATTCGAAAGCCCTGCCATTTCGCAATTGGGAAGGCATCGTCGCGGGGAATTTGCGCGCATCATTCCTCAAGGTTGATGAAAGAGAGGAAATCAACCCATTTCCGTGCCAGATTCAACCTGTCCATAAAGTGGGCTATTCTCGAATAGGATAGTGCAGGTCAATTCAACAATATCTTACAAAACCTTCACATTGCAAAAAATACTTTCTGAGCTTCCTTTGAAAATGTTGGAGAGAAAGATGCGTTATCCCAGGTCAAGTATCAGTTTGCAAAGGAAAGGCCGTTCCCCCGACAAATAGCCCTTTTGCGGTCTCATTTGTTGAATTTGTGTCGACAAGTCTCGTACCATGAGCAATTGACGAAAGGGCAGCGTATGCCCTGACGCGGTATAGACGAGGGAAGACGAGAATTTGGAAGGAGAGACGAGATTATGAACCTGACACGCAGGGGCTTCATGAAAGCCACCGGCGCAGCGTTCGCGACGAGCATGGCGTTCCAGTTGACGCAGCAGTCGCCTGCTTTGGCTGTTGAGTCGAACAGCGACTGGAAGCTCGTGAACACTGAAGAGTACACCAACATCTGCTGCTATTGCGCAGGCGGATGCGGTTCGCTTCTTTCGGTGCGCGACGGCGAGCTGATCAATCTCGAAGGTGACCCCGACCATCCCATCAACCAAGGTGGCTTGTGCCCGAAGGGCGCGGCCATGTTCCAGCTCCGCAACATTGTGGATCCGGAAACGCGCGAGGTCATCAAGAACCCCGACCGCGTTACTAAGCCTATGGTGCGCCGCCCCGGTGCTTCCGAGTGGGAAGACATCACCTGGGAGGACGCCGTCAAGGAAATCGCGCGCAAGGTTAAGGACACGCGTGACGCCACGTTCGAGGAAACCGACAAGAACGGCCTCACCGTGAACCGCACCCCGGCAATTGCCAGCCTGGGCGGTAGCCAGGAAAACTCCGAGGAGGAATACCTGATCCTCAAGATGATGCGATCGCTCGGCGTGATCGCCATCGACAATCAGGCGCGTGTTTGACACAGCCCCACCGTTGCCGGTCTGGCAGCATCATTTGGTCGCGGCTCTATGACGAGCCACTGGTGCGACTTCCAAAACACCGACGTCATCCTCCACTGCGGTTCCAACTCCGTTGAGAACCACCCGGTCAGCTCGCTGTGGCTTGGCAAGGCCCACGACCGCGGAGCGAAGTGGATCGTCGTCGATCCCCGCTATACCCGTACTGCTGAGCAGGCGGATATCTACTGCCCCATCCGCTCGGGCACGGACATCGCCTTCTACGGCGGCATGTATCACTGGATCATCGAGAACCTGATCGATCCGAATCTCGAGAAGTACCTCGCCACTGCTGAGATGGGCGACTACAACTACGAGTACCTGCTCAACTACACCAACGCGTCTTACCTGCTCGACCCCGAGTTCGACTTCGACCCCGAAACCGGCCTTTACTCCGGTTGGGACGAGAAGACCAAGACCTACTCCAACCATTCTTGGCATTATCAGACCGAGAAGGAAGAGAACTGGGACACCTCCGCTTCGGGCGACTACGCCTGGGTTAAGAAGGACGGCGTTCCCGAGTTCACCACGCCGACGCTCACCCTCCCCAAGCGCGACATGACGCTTCAGGACCCGATGTGCGTCTACCAGCAGGTGAAGAAGCACTACGAGCGCTACACCCTCGACGCCGTGTGCGACATCTGCGGCATGGACAAGGAAACGCTCGAGCTGGTGTACTCCACCTACGGTTCCACCGCAAAGCCCGGCCGTGCCGGTATGGTGCTCTATGCACTGGGCCAGACGCAGCACTCCTATGGCGCCCAGAACACGCGTGCCATGTGCGTTATGCAGCTGCTCCTCGGCAACATCGGCATCCCCGGCGGCGGCGTGAACGCTCTGCGCGGCGAGCCCAACGTTCAGGGTGCAACCGACATGGGCATGATGGTGAACGAGCATCCCGCTTATCTGAAGTGGGCAAACACCACCGATCGTTCCAGCTTGCGCAAGTGGCTGGAATCCCAGACGTATTCCGCCGGCTACTACACTAACAAGCCGAAGTTCATCGTGTCCTCCCTCAAGGAGTGGTTCGGTGATGCCGCAACCGTCGAGAACGACTACGGCTACGACTGGTGGCCGAAGGTTCCCTCCGAGAAGGGCGACCAGGACTACACGCATATCTCCACGTTCGAGCTCATGAAGCAGGGCGTCATCAAGGGCTATTTCAACTGGGGCATGAACCCCTGCCACTCGGCCCCGAACGCCGGCAATGTGCGCCGCTCGATGGCGAACCTCGATTGGCTCGTCGTGGCCGACCAGGTCGAAACCGAGTCGGCGGCCTTCTGGAAGGCTCCGGACATGAACCCGGCCGAGATCCAGACGACGGTGTATTTCCTCCCCTGCGCGCTCATCTACGAGAAGCCGGGCACCATCTTGAACTCCGGTCGTTGGCTGCAGTGGCGCTACCAGGCAGTCGAGCCGTGGGACCAGGCCAAGCCTGACCTCGAGATGTGCGACCTCCTGTGGACGGAAATCTGCCGTCTGTACGAGGAGGAAGGCGGCGCGAACCCCGACCCGATCCTCAACACGAAGTGGGATTACTACGTCAACGGTAAGATCGACTTCCGTCCGGTTTCCTGGGCGCTCAACGGCTACCGTACGGCCAACTCCGACTTCAAGGCGGGCAAGGTCGACCTGCTCAAGGGCTACTCCGAGCTCGGTGCCGACGGCTCCACCTCCTGCGCGATGTGGATCTACTCGGGCTTCTACAACAACAACGACGCTCCGCTCGATCCGGCCCAGCAGCCTATCGGCCGCCGCGACAACAACGACAAGTCGGGCCTTGGCCTGAACTCCAACTGGGCGTTCAGCTGGCCTTCCAACCGTCGTATCCTGTACAACCGCAACTCCTGCGACACCAAGGGCAAGCCGTGGAATCCCGACAAGAAGCTCATGGAGTGGGACGGTAGCAAGTGGGATCTGGTCGACCAGGGCGACTTCGTGTCCGCCAAGAACGGCAAGCCGGTTCCGCCGAACAACAACACGTTCTTCATGCTGTGGGAGCAGAACGCGCGTCTGGAATCCTACGGTATGGAAGACGGCCCGATGCCCGAGCACTACGAGCCGTTCGAGAGCCCGTTCGATAACGCGCTCAACGGTTCGCAGAACAACCCGATGATCAAGTTCACGGAATACGAGTCCACCGCCCATGGTGGAACCGACGAGTACCCGATCATCGCGACCACCTACTCCGTCACCGAGCATTGGCAGACCGGCGGCCAGAGCCGCTCCTGCCCGGCGCTCGTGGAGGCTATGCCGTCGCAGTTCTGCGAGATGTCCGAAGAGTTCGCTGCTGAGAAGGGCATCAAGCCCGGCGACAAGGTCCGCGTGTGGAACAAGCGCGGCTCCGTCGTGGTCGACGCCTACGTCACCAAGCGCCTGAAGCCGTTCACGATTCACGGCAAGACACAGCACCAGGTGGGCCTTACGCATCACTTCGGCTGGACGCACCTGTACGGCACGGGCGACACCGTAAACGACCTGACCCCGAACGTCGGCGACCCGAACACCATGGTGCCCGAGTACAAGGCGTTCCTCGTCAACATCGAGAAAGCATAAGGAGGGGGTAAGACATGACTGAAATGGCTATTCTTTACGACACCTCCCTGTGCACGAACTGCAAGGGCTGCCAGGTTGCCTGCAAGGTGTGGAATAACCTGCCGTCCCCGATCGGCACCAACGAGAACAAGTTCTCCGGTTCGCTCCAAAACCCGGCAGACCTGAACGGCAACACGCGCCTGATTCAGACGTTCCAGGAGCGCGACGCGGTTCGCGGGCAGAAGCCCGTCGACTGGATCTTCAACCGTCGTTCCTGCCAGCACTGCACCGAGGCTCCTTGCGCCACGGTGTGCCCTGCTGGTGCCATCACGAAGGACGAGGACACCGGATTCGTCCACGTCGATGACTCCAAGTGCGTCGGCTGCCATTACTGCGAAGGCGTGTGCCCGTTCGACGTGCCGCGCTACCGCACCGAGGGCATCCGCGACTACGTTAACAAGTGCACCGGCTGCCCGGATCGCGTGGCTCAGGGTATGGACCCGGCCTGCGTTTCCACCTGCCAGCCCAACGCGCTTCGCTTCGGGCCGCGAGACGAGATGCTCGAGCTTGCCCAGGAGCGCCTTGAGATCCTGAAGGGTCGCGGCTACGAGGACGCCGAGATCTACGGCGCCAACGAGATGGGCGGTCTGCATGTGATCTCCGTGCTGAAGTACGGGCGCGAGGCCACGGGTCTTCCGGCCAACCCGTCCGCTCCGGCAACGGTGGGCATGACCCGCGTCATGAAGCCCGTCACGGGCGTCGTCACCGGCCTCACGGTTGTGGGCCTCGCGGCGATGTTCGCTCTGGGCGTGGGCTACAAGCGCGACAAGCTCGTGTACAACCCCGAGACCGAGGACACCGTCAGCCTGATCACCGGCGACGTCGTCAAGCATGGCGACGCTCAGGACGAGAAGTCCATCAAGGAGCACATCCTCGAGAATCATCCGTTCGGCATCGGGAAGGGAGGCAGCGATGAGTAACGAAGCAGTAAACGTTTCTCCTGAGCAGCTTGCCGCTGACAAGCAGTTCCTCAAAGATCGCGAAGCCGCTGGAACCGAGCGCTACATCAAGCGCCACTCGCTGCAGGCTCGTTTGACGCATGGCATCGCAGTTATCGCCTGCATCCTTTTGTGCCTGAGCGGTTGCTTCGTGTTCATTCCGCCTCTGGCCCAGATGGTGGGCTCCGACGTCGTGTTCGTCTTCCGCATGGTGCACCGTGTGTGCGGCATCATCTTCGTTGTGGTTCCGCTGTTCAGCGCTATCGCATCGCCTAAGGGTGTTGGCCACATCTTTAAGAACCTCTTTGCGAAGTGGACTTCCGACGACAAGAAGTGGATGGCGCTGTTCTTCCCCTACCTGTTCCTGGCAAAGTGGATTCACATGCCCGATCAGGACGAGGTGAAGTCCGGTCAGCGCTTCGCCGACGGCATGCTGTGGCTGTTCGGCCTGCTCATGGCTGTTACTGGTGTTATCCTGCTCATCGGCGAGCTGGGTCTTGCTCTCGGCACGACGGTTCATGGCGTCCTGCTGTTCCTGCATGACTTCGGCTTCCTGATGATCGCCGTGTTCGGCTTGGCTCACATCTTCCTGGGCGCGGGCATCTTCCAGCCGTATCGCGGCACCTACAAGCTCATGTTCGGCAACGGCATGGTTTCCGAGTCCGACGCGATCTACCACTGGGGCCACTGGGCTCGCAAGGAGATCACCGAGGGCAAGAACGTGGTTGAGAAGCCTGCAGCCAAGTAACTGATTCTATTAGCCGTTGAGGCTGGTGGAAAGTTTGATTCGGTGGACCCATCCGACAATCTCGGGTGGGTCCCCGTTCTCTGTGGAGATAGACGGCTCGCTATTTGCCCGCCTCGCGTCAAACGCTTGGGTTGGGTCGAGGCAGGCAAATACGATCGACGAGAAAGGCGTGAACATGAACAACAAGGCTGCCAAGCTTGCGGCGGAGCATTATGGGAAAACGCTCGATGAGGTCGAAGTCTCGCGCATCGATTTCTTCATGAGCCTGTGGGCGGCGCTCGATGGCGCCGATGCGGCGGGGCAGACTGCTGCGGGCTATGAGGCGCCTCCTGCGGAGCGCGTGGCCGCGCTTTCCGAGGCGGAGATTCCCGTGTTCTCGAACGCCCCTGTGGAAATCGACGCCGAGGCGCTTGCTCGCGGAATGTCAGCGGTGATCGCCCGCGCTGCCGAGCTGGGCGGCTTCGACGACGAGATGGCTGCTGCGCTTACGGGCGTCAATTGGGATGATGCCATTGCTGCAAGCGATGTCGCCCTGGCGGGCAAGAGGCCGATGGAGTATCTGGCCGCATTCGCCGAGCAGCTGGTGGACGGCGGTATGACCGAGCTTCAGGCACAGATGGGTCAGCTGTTCGCGTCGCTCGCGCTTCGTTGGCAGCTCGAGGGTCCGGCCGAAGCGGTGGCCCGCGCCCGCAAGAAGGCGAAGGTGTTTTACGATCATCAGATGCACTGCCCCGCATGCGGCGGCGACGCGGCGCTCGCGCGTGTGGGCGAGGGCGGCTCGGGCGACGGCCGCAACAAGACCTTGTGGTGCGCGCAGTGCGGGACGAGCTGGGAATTCGATCGCATCCGCTGCCCTCGCTGCGGTACGCGCAACCAGGGAAACCTGCACTACTTCAACATCGAGGGCGATGAGGGCCATCGCATCGGCACGTGCGACGAGTGCGGCAGCTACATCCGCACGCGCTTTGCAGGCGAAGGCGACAGCGCGCCATATTCTCCTGAGATCGAAGACGTCGTGATGGCCCGCCTCGACGCCGTGGCGATGGATCCCTCTTTTGCGGGCGGGTCGGCCAAGCGCACGGGAGAATAGGCGAGCAAACAGGCGAATAGTAGAGCGAACCGCGGGTGGTGTGAGCTTTCTTCTCGCTGATGCGGGGGTCTCGTTCAAGGGCGTCGACGTTGTCGGCGCCCTCGTTATTTCCCTGACGACGGTCCACCCAGAGATGCCGTGGCGTCAAAATGAAGTCACCAAAACCCTCTCGATTTTGCCTTGCTCGTATTGAATCGTCGAAACCACGCAGGTGCGGCCTGGTTCGCCTATACTGATGCTCATCTCACAAACTAATAAGAAGGCGAGTTTTACATGATCGAAGTGCTTTGGCACGGTCGCGGCGGGCAGGGGGCCTTCACAGCGGCACGGCTTTTGGGCGCGGCGTCCTCGTTCGCTGATGGCGCCTATGCGCTGGCGTTCCCCTCGTTCGGCCCTGAACGCCGTGGCGCCCCTATGCGCGCGTTCACTAAGATGTCGCGCGAGCCGATTGGCGATCGCAGTGCAGTGAACAGGGCGAACTACGTTATCTACCTCGATGATACGCTGCTTGGCGAAGGTTGGGAGGATGAATTGCTTCCCGGCGGCAAGGTTATCGTGAACTCGGTGCACTCGTTCGATGACCCGCGCATCGTGTCCATCGATGCGAACGGGATCTCTCAAGAGATTCTTGGCAGGCCGATTCCCAACACGGCGCTTCTCGGTGCGCTGTGCTCGGTGTGCGACTACGTGAGCGCCGACGACGTGAAGCGAGCCATCGAGGGCTATATGCCCGCGAAGCTGCACGAGAAGAACAAGCGCGTAGTCGATGCGGCGCTTGAGGCGGTGGGGAAGACCTGTGCCGGGGAAGTGGCTGGAAATGCCGACGAGTCCACAGAACACCAGGTCAGCGAGTCTGTTTCACGTGAAACGGCCGAGGGGGAGTCTGCTCTTGCGCCCGCTTCCCGCGGCGAGGCGCTCATTCCCACGCTGCAAACCGCTGCGCTCAATCCCGCCGACTTCGCCCATACTACCTGCTACGACGGCGGTTACCTCGTGGCGAAGAACGCAGGCTGGCGCAATATGCGTCCGGTGCTCGATGCCGGGAAATGCACGGGCTGTCTGCAGTGCTACCTGTACTGCCCCGATGGCTGCATCTTCCGTCCTGCGCGGCAGACGGCAGATGCAGCGGGCGCGGCAGCCGTGGCTATCGATTACGATTTCTGCAAGGGGTGCGGCGTGTGCGTCGAGGTGTGCCGCTTCGGCGCGCTTGCCATGGTCCCCGAAAGCGAGGGTGATGAGCGATGAAGCGTTTCCTTTCAGGTGACGAGGCCTTCGCCGAAGGCGTTCGTCTCGCGAAACCGCAGGTGATTTCCGCTTACCCCATCACGCCGCAGACCGTCGTGGTCGAGCGGCTTTCCGAGATGGTGGAAGAAGGCTCGCTCAACGCCGAATACGTACACGTGGAGTCCGAGCACTCGGCTCTTTCCTGCGCGATGGGCGCATCCGCCACGGGCGCGCGCACGTTTACGGCGACCTCGAGCCAGGGCCTTCTCTACATGGCGGAGGTCCTCACCTACGCCGCGGGCGGGCGTTTTCCCATCGTGATGATGAACGCGAACCGCGCAACGGCGCTCCCGTGGAACATCTACGGCGATCAGCGCGATTCGCTGGCGCTGCTCGACCATGGGTGGATCCAGGCGTATGCGGAAAACAACCAGGAGGCGCTTGACCTGGCGCTTATGGCATATGCGGTGGCTGAAGACCCCGCGGTGCTCACTCCGTTCATGGTGAACCTCGACGGGTTCGCGCTCACGCATACCTACGAGACGGTCGATGTGCCCGCCGAGGAAGACGCCGATGCCTTCTTGCCGCCGTATCAGGCGACGAACTGCTTCGACTTCGAGCATCCGAAGAACATCGGGTATTCCGCCGGCCCCGACTACAACCGCTATTTCAAGTACTACGAGCACAGAGACATGCTCGGCGCGTTCGAGACGATCAATTGCGTGGAAGCGCGCTTCGCGGAATGCTTCGGGCGAGCGTACACGGGTCCTATTGAAGCGGTGAACTGCGACGATGCCGAAGTTGTGCTCGTGACGCTGGGCTCAATCGCGGGGCTTGCGCGCGAGTCGCTCGCAAGGCTGCGCAAGCAGGGAAAGCGCGTGGGCCTTTTGCGCATCCGCTACATGCGCCCCTTCCCAGCGAAGCTTATCGCCGAAGCGCTTGCGGATGCGGCGGCGGTCGGCGTGCTGGAGAAGGACATCTCCTTCGGGGCCGAGGGCACGGTGTTCACGAACGTGAATTCTGCGCTCCAGCAAGCGGGGTGCACGATGCCGACGTTCAACTTCATCGGCGGCCTCGGCGGTGACGACATCACGAGTGCCCAGATGGACGCCATGTTCGACGCGCTGCTCGATAGTGCGGGCGAGCGAGGGCGCGATGATGCTGCCGCCGGGCGGAGCTACGACGATGTCTCTACCGGCCAGAGAGCCGGGCTCGGCCGCGTGAGCTTCCTTGGGATAGACTTTCCCGTTGCAAGCCAGCCTGCATGCGGCGACGATTGCGAAGAAGGTGCGCGATAATGGCGATGAATGCGAAGAACATGCCTGCTGACGAGCTGTTTTTCGGGCATAAGGCATGCGCTGGCTGTGGCGGCTCGCTTGCGGTCCGCGCAGCGCTGAAGGTCCTCGGCCCGAACGCGGTGGCGGCACTGCCCGCGGGTTGCATGAGCGCCGTCGGCTTCAACTTCCCCCAGCTGTGCTTTGCGAACAACGCGATGATCACGCCTTTCGCGGCCACGGCGGCAGTGCTTACGGGCATCGAGGCTGGCTTGCGCGCGCAGGGGAAGAAGCCTGACGATTGCACGGTCGTCGGCTTTGCGGGCGACGGCGGCACGGCCGACATCGGCATCCAGGCGCTTTCGGGCGCGATCGATCGCAACGACGACGTCCTCTATATCTGCTACGACAACGAGGCGTACATGAACACGGGCATCCAGAAAAGCTCGCTCACCCCCTTCGGCGCTAAGACCACAACGACCCCCGCAGGGAAGAACGCCCACGGGTGCCTCACGCAGAAGAAGAACGTGTTCGAGATTATCGCAGCTCACGGGCTTCCCTATGCCGCAACGGCGAGCGTCGGGTATATGAACGACTTCCTGAAAAAGCTCGAGCGCGCGAAGGGCATCCACGGCACGCGGTTCATCCACGTGATCGCGCCGTGCCCGACAGGATGGGGCGCTCCCGAGTCGAAGATGGTCGATCTCGCCCGCGACGTGGTCGATTGCGGGTTGTGGTATCTCGCCGAATACGAGGGCGAGCAGGAAAGCGGCGTCCCTGGCGGGAAGTTCACGCTCAACCGCAAGCCCCGCGAGTTCGCGAGCGTGCGCGATTACCTGAAGAGCCAAGGCCGCTTCCGTGCTCTTAGCGACGAGGAGATTTCCCTGGTCGAGCGCTCGCGCGATGCGAAGTGGGAAATGATCGAACGCGATTGGGCTTAACGCTAACCGTCCACTCCGAGCTGCGCCTCGTGGCGCTCGCCCTTGTCGATGATGTCGACCGACTCGATGCTTGAGACCTCGCCGCCTTCGACTCGGTATTCGGTGAGGCGCAAGTCCATGGTCTCGATTTCGCTCGTCGGCTTTTTCAGCTTTACAACGAGGGTCGATCCTTCTTGGGTGATCGACTCGATTTCTTTCCCAGGAATCGACCCTCCCGAAAGCTGCACTTGAATCCAGCCGTCTTGCGGCTTCCATCCTGCACCTGGCATGGCAACGATGGCGCCGCCTGAAACCTGCATGCACAATACGGGCAGGTCGTCGTCTTGCGTCCAGGTCCACGTGGCTTTGGCGTCGTTCGAGGCACTGCAGCCGAGCGCCGTTGCGGCCACGGCTGTGCACGCTGTCGTCACAAATGCCCTTCTCGTCATGTGTTTTGCCATCGTCGCCTCCGTTCCGAGCGGCTTCCATCGATTGCCATTGTCCCATATTTGGCACTGGGACGTCGAGCGAGCCTTGCCGTAAAGGTGGTTTTGAAACCTATTTGTCACCCCGCCCAAATTCCATTACGTCGAATTGAAGCAATGGGTATGGTGAATCACCTCGTCACCTTACTAATAATTGGTACGTGAATCAATGAAACAGCAGGTGGCGATAAATAGCGAACAATATACTGAGGTAACTATTTGCGATATTGTCATCCTGCAAATACCCAAAAAGTGCTAGTATATTGAATTCGTAAACCCGCATCTGGAAATGTCCCTCCATCACAGAGGGCTTGCCTGTGACGAGAGGTAAGTATGACCAGCTGAAATTGCGGAGATAGTTAGGCCGTGAGCTTCATTAGAAGCGAAGGCTGACGGGGTGAGGAACATGAACAATACGATAAAGCACATGGGAGAGGCTAAAAGCTCGGCCAATTGCACATCATGGGGCAACAAGGTTGTCTCTGTCGTGCTGTCTGCCGTCTTGCTGGGTTTCGGCTGGCCTGCCGTGAATCCTGCCGAGGTGTATGCGGAAGATGGCGCGGCCAACGTCGGAGGGAGCTACCAGCTGGCCGGCGACTCCGCAAGCAACGCGACATCGACCGGCGAAGGGGCCGACACCGCCTCTCGTGCAGACGGTGAATCTGCTGGGAGCTCTTCCCCTGCCCTCGCGGGCATGGAATCTGACGCTGCGGGCGATAGCGGTGACCCCAACACCCCCCCTCAACTGCTAGCAGCACAACCAGCAAAGGGGCTGCAGATCCTTCCGCCGCCTCGGACGCAGCGGTTGCGCAGTCTCTTTCCATCACCGGCGCTGACACCGTTGCCCAGTTCTCAACCGCACAACTGACGGGAACGACGAGTCCCGCAAATGCTGAGGGAACTTACGTCTGGTCCTCGAACAACGACAACATTCTCACGGTCGATCAAAGCGGAACGGTGACGGGCGTCCGCCAAGGCGCCGCGACGGTCACCTTGAGCTATACGAGCCCGGACGGCAGCACCACGCTTACGGCGACGCACGAAGTGACGGTAACTTCCCCAACGGCTGCGACCCATAGCGCCCTCTTCTATTACCTCAACAACCCGAACGGGTCGCTCGATTCCACCAGTACAACCCAATGGACCAGCCTCGGTAGCGGCAGCGTGAACCTCACGGGGCTCAACAGCAGCAATTTCCCAAAAGATAACGGTGATACAGCCATCTTCGATCGCGTTTCCGATCGTGTGATCACCTGGCCCGACGGCTCCACGGGGGACGAGTACCAGGTTGCTCGCGGAAGCAGTGACTGGAACAAGATCTTCAAGGCGTACAAATCGGTAATCGAGGGGATGCTGCCGGGCGTCACGGTGACCGATGATGACGTGGAATCCATCAGCATCAAGCCGTATAAGCTGACGAACAACAACGATGGCTACCATGTCGACTGCTCCGTGTCCATCACATGCCGCAACCTCTTCAACGCTCGCTATTACGTTGACGACCCGACGACGCCGGGCGAGGGATTCCAGCTTGTCGCCTCGAAGCTGACGTATCGCGAGGGCGATACCACCGACATCGCCGACTTTCCTGACGTGAGCCTTCCGCCTTCCAAGAAGGTTGGCGGCATCGAATATACCTTCAATGGGTGGTATACCGACCAGGCCTTAACTCAGCAGGTGGAGCTTCCCTACACGATAGACGGGAACGTGAACTTCTATGCCAAGTACCTTTCGGGGCGCCAGGTTATCTACAATTTGGCGGGTGGAAGCTGGAACAACGGCGACGCTCTCGTGCATGCTGCCCAAGAGGGCTCGACGCAGACGGTGAAAGCCGAGCCTACCCGCGTAGGGTACGAGTTCGCTGGCTGGACCGTCTCGGGTCTCGATGGCGTGACGACGCTTGAAAGCGGCGCGAGCTTCACCATGCCCAACAACAACGTCACGCTCACGGCGACATGGAACGAGTTGCCCGCTTGCAAGGTGAGGTACCTGGAGCAGGGCACCGACAAGGAACTTTCTCCTTCTGACATGCTCTACGGGCACGCCGGCGATGTTGTGACGGCGGACGCGAAGGATGACATCGAGGGCTACCACCTGGTCGATCCGACGCAGGCGTCCGGGAAGGCGACGCTTGTCGAAGGCGAGACGCCCGAAATCGTCTTCTACTACGAGAAGGACGCTGCCAACTATCAAGTGAACTATTACCTCAACGGCACCGAGCAGAAAGTTGCCAACTCCGAGACGCTGAGCGCCCCGTGGGGAAGCGAGGTTGCGGCCTCCGACCTTGCGAAGGGCATCGACGGTTACACCGTAGTGCCTGGTCAGACGGCAACTGCAACTGTCGAGCTCGATGGCAGCACCGTCATCAACGTCTACTATTACCAGAATGTGACCCTCACGGCGAATTCTGCAACGAGGGAATACACGGGCGAGCAGCAGCGCGTCGAAGGCTACACCTGCGATGTTGCAGAGGCCACGTTCGCGGGTGTCTCGCTTCTCGGCGGCAGGGGTACCGATGCGGGCGATTATCCTTATACCTTTGCTGCGGGAGCGGTCGGCACGGTGAGCGCCGATGGCAAGTACATTGTCGCGAAAACGAATGACGGCAAGCTCGTGATCAGCCCGAACTCCCAGCAGGTCGTCGTCAAGATCAAGGGCAGCACGGGCGGCGAGAAGTACGACGGCACGGAGCATAGCGTCGAAGGCTATGCCGTCTCCTACGTCATCGGCGGCGCCGCGAGCGCCGACGCCCCCGCCGGCTTCGACGCGGGCGACATCTCGTTCGCGGGCGCGGCGAAGGCGACGGGCACCGACGCGGGCAGCTACCCCATGGGCCTCAAGGCGGGCGACTTCGGCTACGCCGGCAAGAACTTCTCGAACGTCAGCTTCGAGGTGGAGGACGGCCGCCTCTACATCTCGAAGCGCGTGCTGATCATCAAGCCCAAGGACGCCTCCAGGGTCTTCAACGGAGAGGCGCTCACGGCGAGCGAGTGGGAGGTCGCCGAGAGCTCGCCCGACCAGTTCCTCGCAGGCCAGGGCATCTCCAACCCCGTGTTCTCCGGCTCGCAGATCGCGCCGGGGACGAGCGAGAGCTCCATCGTCGGGTGGGACTACCTTGAGGGCACCAGGGCCGGCAACTACGAGATCCGCACTGAGAAGGGCACGCTGAACGTGACCTCGCGCGGAGCGACCGAGACCATCACGGTCGAGGCGAACTCGACGCCGGCGACCTACGACGGCAAGATTCATTCCGCCGTGGGCCTCAAGACTACGGAGTTCGTGGTCGGCGGGAAGACGTATACGGTCTCTGGCCTCTCCACCCAGGACCCGAGCGCGACCGACGTCGGCACCTACACCAACAACATTACCGGCACCGCCAAGGTGATCGATGCGGCCGGCAACGATGTGACGAGCGAGTTCGACGTCGAGATCAAGGATGGCTCGCTCGTCATCGACCCCGCTGAGGTGACTATCCGCCCCAAGGACGCGAGCAAGCCCTACGACGGCACGTCGCTTGTGGCGAGCGAGTTCACCGCCACCGGCTTCGTCGGAGGCGACGGCGTCACGGGCGTGACCTACGGCGGGTCGCAGCTCAACTCCGGGGAGAGCGAGAGCACCATCGCAGGGTTCGCGGCGGCAGGCTCCACCAAGCTCACCAACTACCGGATCACCTTGGGCAAGGGCAAGCTCAAGGTGACCGCCAGCGCCGAGAAGGTCGTCGTAACCATCAGGGAGAACAGCGCGACGTTCCCCTACGACGGCGAGGCTAAGACCGTCGAGGGATACGAGGTCGCAAAGATTTCCTCCGCCCTCTACAAGGAGAGTGACTTCGCCTTCGCGGGCGACGCCGCGCATAGAAGCGTCACCGCTACCGACGCCGGCGACTACGACATGGGCCTGCTCCCCAGCGACTTCGAGAACAGGAGCGCCAACTTCTCGAACGTGGTCTTTGCGATTGAAGACGGGCAGCTGCACATCGTCCCCGGTGCAATTGACGAGAACGCCGTCACGTGGGATGCCCATGACGTGCAGAAGGTCTACGGCGGCGAGCCCCTTTCCGCCTACCATGCGCGCGCCTGGGACAAGCACGGCAACGAGCTCTCGGTCGAGTACAGCGTCGACGGCGTGAACTGGGTGAGCGACCCCTCGAAGGTCTCGCTGACGCATTTCGGTCACCTGCCCGTTGCGCTCCGCGCGACGGGGGCCAACTACGCGGCCGGCGAGTACGCGACGGGCTCTGAGAACGTCGCCATCACGAAGCGCCTCGTCACGCTGGAGTCCGGGGGCGCGGACAAGACCTACGACGGCACACCGCTCACCAACGACGCGGTCAGCGTCACGCCCAAGGGCGAAGGGGTCGGCTTCGTCGACGGCGAGGGCGTGACCATCACCGTCACGGGCTCGCAGACCGACGCTGGCGAGAGCGACAACACCTTCTTCTTCTCGTTCAACGAGGGGACGAGCGGGGATGACTATCTGGTGACCGCGAAGTGCGGCAAGCTCAAGGTGGCCGCGAACGCCCAGCAGGTCGTCGTCAAGGTCGTCGGGAACCGCGGCTCCTCCACCTACGACGGCACGGCGCATAGCGTCGAGGGCTACGCCGTCTCCTACGTCATCGGCGGCACCGCGAGCGCCGACGCGCCCGCCGGCTTCGACGCGGGCGACATCGCGTTCTCGGGCACGGCGAAGGTAACGGGCATCGACGCGGGCAGCTACCCCATGGGCCTCAAGGCGGGCGACTTCGGCTACGCCGGCAAGAACTTCTCGAACGTCAGCTTCGAGGTGGAGGACGGCCGCCTTGTGATTGACCCCGCGACTCTCACTGTCACCACGCACGGCGCGTCGAAGCCCTACGATGGCACGGCGCTCACGGCTTCGGGGGAGATCTCGGGCTTCGTGAACGGCGAGACCGCCAGCTTCGCCGCCACCGGCAGCCAGACGCTTGTCGGCACGAGCGCCAACTCCTATGCCATCACATGGGACGGCACTGCTAAGGAGTCGAACTATAGCGTCGTGGAAGGCGCCATCGGTACCCTCGAGGTCACCCCGAGCCAGGTGGCAATCACCGTCACGCCGCGCGACGGCAGCAAGGTCTACGACGGCAAGCCGCTGACCAGCGCTGGTATCGATGTCGACGGTCTGCCTGCGGGCTTCACGCTCGAGGCCGCGACCAAGGGCACCATCACGGACGCCGGCGAGCTTCTGGCCGAGATCGACGCTTCCACCATCGTGATCAAGAATGCCGCCGGCGAGGACGTCACCGCCCAGTTCGCCAATGTGACGTGCGGGAAGGCCCCGCTCGTCGTGACCAAGCGTCCCGTGACGGTAACTTCCGCGACGGATTCCAAGGTGTATGACGGTGCCGCGCTCACCAAGCACGAGGCAATGGTGACGGCTGGGTCGCTCGTCGAAGGCGAGAGCTTCGGCTACGACTTTACGGGCGAGCAGACGGCGGTTGGCGCCTCCGACAACACCTTCACCGTAAAAGCTGGCGCGAACACGAGCCTCGACAACTACGAGATTACCCAGGTGAACGGCACGCTTACAGTTATCGCGTACACGCCGCCGGCACCTGGCCCTGGCACGGATGAGCCGACGCCCGGCCCCGGCAAGAATCCGTCGACGCCGAATGGCCCGACGAATTCTTCCGATGTGACGCCGTCGGGCTCGATGACGCCGAGCGATACGGGCTCCGACTCCACGGCTGCCGATCCGAAGGCGACCACTGCGCCGAAGAGCGCCGACAAGGCAACTTCCGGAAACGACGCTCAGTCGGAAGAGAGGCAGAGTCCCGATAGCGCATCGGGCGCTGAGCAGCCGACGAGCTGCTGGGTGCATTGGCTCATGCTTTTCGGCACCATTGCAACGCTGGTTTACGGTGCGGTCGTCTTGCTGCGCCGCCGCCGCATGACCGCCGATCTCGACAAGGAGATGGACGCGGTTTTGTCGGGCGCCAAGGAAGGAAGTGGCAAATAATGAAGAAGAGCAACTGGATTGGCCTCGCCATTGCCGTGCTGATTGACGTATTCCTTCTGTGGTTGTGGTTCTTCCTGGGCTTTAATCGGGTTGACAGCCCGCTTGACCTGGTGATTTCCATCATCTGGCTGGTGGTTATCGTCGCGGTTATCGTGGGAGTCAATCGCCTCGAGCGCCAGCGCGAGAAGCGGTTGCGCACCATCTACGTGTCGCCGACGGCGGTCTTCAACAAGGAGCGCGGCCTCGTGTCGCTCGGGTCCGCGGCGGCGGCGCCGAGCGTCATGGAGCGCATCCTAAAGGATATGGAGTACGGCTTCGACCTGAAGGAGATGCCGAAGCCGGAAGAATTCGACTGCCGTTACGTCGTGCAGACCGACGAGTACAAGGCGGCTGGCGGGGAAGGCGGCGAGCCGACCTGGAAGGGGACCGTTGTCGCAATCGACCGCGAGGCGGGCAACAGGGAGACACCGTTCTCCTCGCGCAGCGAGCTGGCGGCCGCCCTCGCGTAAGAGGCGCCGTCTTCCCGCTTGCCTTCCTGTTCGAGTTGCCGCCTGCAGCGTGGTCCCCTTCTTGCAGTTCCCGTAGAAAGCGAATAGTTCCTGCTCGTTTGGGGGTGCAAAAGCGCTACCATGTGGCGTTGATTTTGAGAAAGTCACGAAGGGGACCCATGTTATCCGAACGAGTGCTCACCAACCTGGTCAAGGGCATCGCCAAGCAGCACCTTGACCTGCATCCGACCGACGAGAAGTTCTTCCCCGGCCCGAAGCCCGGCGAGAAGTACATGCTCTACATGCACGTGCCGTTTTGCCAAGTGCTTTGCCCATATTGCAGCTTCAATCGCTATCCGTTCCGCGAGTCCGTTGCGCGTCCGTATTTTGAGAACATGCGCAAGGAAATGATGATGCTCAAGGACTTGGGCTACGACTTCGAGAGCCTCTATATCGGTGGCGGCACGCCGACCATCATGCTCGACGAGCTGTGCAAGACGATCGACCTTGCGCGCGACAACTTCAACATCAAGGAAGTCTCGTCGGAGACCAACCCCAACCACCTTGTGCAGCCGTGGCTCAACGAACTGAAGGGCCGCGTCCAGCGTCTGTCCGTTGGCGTGCAGAGCTTCAACAACGACCTGCTCAAGCAGATGGACCGCTACCACAAGTACGGCTCGGGCGAGGAAATCTTCGAGCGCATCGGCGAGGCGGTTCCGTATTTCGACTCGCTCAACGTGGACATGATCTTCAACTTCCCCTCGCAAACCGAGGACATCCTCTTCAACGACCTGGAGAAGATCGTCGAATGCGGCGCACGCCAGACCACGTTCTCGCCGCTCTACATCTCGTCTGCAACCACGCGCAAGATGGTCGAGACGCTCGGGCGCATGGATTACAACCGCGAGTACCGCTACTACCAGATTCTCGATGGCGTGCTTGCCGGCGGTGACCACCCGTTCTTCGAGCGCGACACCATTTGGACGTTCACGCGCCTGAATGACCAGGGGAAAAAAGACGTTGAGCTGCCGTTCGAGGAGTTGCAGGTATCCTACAACGAGTACCCGGCGATCGGTTCGGGCTCGATCACGCACTTGAACGGCTGCCTGTACGTGAACTCGTTCAGCCTGCAGGAATACAACGACGCCATCCAGGCGGGGCACATGTCCATCATGGGCAAGTCGGTCATGGCGAAGCGCGATTTGGAGCGTTACTACTTCCTTCTGCATCTCTACCAGCTGCATCTCGACAAGCGCGCGTTCGAGCGCGAATTCGGCGAGCCGCTTGAGCTGGCGCTGCCGATCGAGCTGGCGTTCATGCGCGCAAACAGGTCGTTCGCGATTGACAACGACGACGAGCTCACGCTGACGACGAAGGGCCGCTACCTGACGCTTGTCATGTACCGCCAGTTCCTTTCGGGCATGAATAACCTGCGCGATCAGGCGCGCGCGGCGCTTTCTGGCCCCGAGCGCGAGCTGCTCTTCGGAGACGGCGAGCCGGAAATCCAGATGGCGTGCTAGGGGAGGGCTTTTCTTCCGAGCGGGATAACCTTATAGCGGAAACGAAGCGGGCGATCGGGATGGTCGCCCGCTTTTGGTTTCGGGCTCGATTCGCTTCCTGCCGCCGATGCGGGGACTCGGCCTTGCGGCGCTTGCGTTGTCCCAGGTCCAGCACGTAGCAAGCGAGCTCGCTATCGCCTTCTAGCGGTTTTGCAGGTAGCGCATGAGGATGGTCGCCGCCTCCGCGCGCGTCGCGTTGTCGATCGGGTTAAGCCATGCCTTGTTGTTCGCGTCGATCTTGCCTGAGATGATTCCCTTGTCGACAGTCCAGCTCAGGGCCGTTTTCGCCCATGAGTCAACCGCGTTGGCGTCGGGGAACTGCCCAAGCTTCACGCCGTCGCTCGTGGGATTCTTCCCGTCCATCCGCTTGGCAAAGTTCGCCAGCATGACGGCGATTTCCTCGCGCGTGATGGATGCGTCGGGGCAGAAGTCGTTGCTGTCGCCATAGCCCTTCACAATCTCGGTCGCGCGCGCCCATCGGATGGCGTCCCCGTAATAGCTGTCGTAGTCGACGTCGGCGAACGCGGCCGTGGACATGTCCGCCTGCGGGGAACCCTGAAGGCGCCACAGCATAGTGATGAGCTGCCCGCGCGAAAGCGTGTCGTTGGGCCCGAACGTGCCGTTATCGTAGCCTTTCATGATGCCGCGGCTCGACACGTACTCGACGGCCTGCAGGTACCAGGCGCCGTCTTCCAGATCGCTGAACGACTTGTTGGGCTCGGGTGTCGGGGTGGTAGAGCCGCCGGGCGTCGGCGTCGGGTTGCTGGGCTCAGGCTTGCTGTCGAGGTAGGCGAGGCAGTCGGCGAGCTCGTTTCGGTAGCGATTCTGGTAGCTGGACACGTACTGGCTGTTCACGTAGGGAAATTCCGCCACGTGGTCGACGATGTAGTTGCACAGCGTGGTGACGAACTCTCGGTCGCTCATCGTGCCGGAGAGACCCGCACCGTCGTAGTGCTTCCCGTAGAGCGTGCCGCCGACAAAGAACTGCATGCCGCCCGATCCAAACAGGTTACAAATGCCGCTGACCAGGCCTTTCACGCAATCGCTTCGGTTGTCCATATTGAAGTTGTGCGCGCTGTTGTTGCACAGGCGCAGCGCGTATTCGACGTATTCCTGGTAGAACCAGCCGTCCTGCAGGCGCGAGAACTCCTCGGGATTCGCTTGGTATGCGGCAGACCACGAATCGTTCAGCCTCTTCCCCGTGTCGGTTAAGGCCTTCTTGCTCGAGTCGTAGAGTTTCACGTTCGAGATGTCCACGCTTGCGTCCTTCAACCACGCGAGCATGGAGTAGCGTGTCGGGCTGTAGTTGTAGCAGGCGACGAGGAAATCTTGCAGGCCGTAGCGGTTGTCGAACTGGTAGCAGCCCATGGCGTGGTAATTGTCGCCTGCGGAGAGGAGCATGTCGTAGCCCTCGCCGCTCGTGAGCCTGTTGCCGCTCTCGTATTTCGTGAAGTAGAGGAATTCGTCGGAGAACGCGTCGTGCGGTGCGACGGTCGCGTTGAGGTTGACGCTTTGCAGGGTGATGCCCTCATCTTCTGCCTGGGCAAATGTCTGCCTGTCGATGGGGATGCGGGTGGGCGCAGGGGACGGGGCGTTCTCGCTTGCGGCCAAGGTCGAGCTGGCGGCTTCGTCGCAAAGGGAATTCGCCTGTTGCTTAGGGGAAGGCGAGGCGTCCTCGCTTTCTTCCTGTGCAAACGCCACAGCGGGCATGCACCCGGCAACAAGTGTGAGCGCGCACGCGATGGAGATAATCTTCATCCGTAGGTCGGTCATGGGGTCCTCGTTTCGTTTAGGCTGTGTTTATGGTTAACGTGACGTGACCGTGTTTCCCCTGATTGTAGCGTAGGCTCTCTCCGTGCGCACGCTTATCGCCGTCATTTTTCGAAACAGAGGCAAAAATGCAAGCGATGTTGCCATATATCGCGAATCGCCATATATGGCGAAGTGGGAATGTGAAGAATTGGCGGCAGCTTTCCATGTAGTGTTTCACCCGGAAAGCTGCTTTCGGGTATTCGCTTACGCGGTCGGCAGGGTTGCCGTGAAGGTGGTGCCCTCTTCGTCGTTGCTCTTCGCGGTTATCGTTCCGCCGTGCTCCTCCGCGACTTCCTTTGCGATGGAAAGTCCCAGGCCGAAGCCGCCTGCACCGCTCGTGCGTGCCTTGTCGGCGCGATAGAAGCGGTCGAACACGTGCTGTAGGTCCTCCGCCGAGATGAGCGACCCCGTGTTGTGCACGACGAATCGCACGCTACCATTCTGCGCATGCAGCTCGACGCGCACCTTGCCGTTGTCGCCCGCGTACTTGCACGCGTTGTCGAGAAGCGTCGTGACCAGGCGGCGCAGGCGCTCGATCGATCCCTGCACGGCGATGCCCTCGTCCACGTCGCTTTCCAGTTCGATGGCGCGCTCGAATGCCACCGATTCGAACTGCAAAAGCTCGCCTTCCACCAGGTTCGACAGGTCGATGCGCTCTTTCGGCTTCGATTTCACGATGTCGGTCTCCTCGGCGTCGAGGCGCGCGAGGAGCAGCAGGTCGGCCACGAGCCCCTGCATGCGCTCGCCTTCCGCTTGCGTGCTTTCGACCCATTGGCTTTGGCTTGCGATGGTGCGCTCGGGATGCGACATGAGGATCGACGTGTTCGCGAGGATGACGGTGAGCGGGGTCTTCAGCTCATGCGAGGCGTCGGCCACGAACTGCCGCTGCTGCTCCCACGCGCGCTTCACCGGGCGCAGGGCCCAGCGCGAGAAGAACACGCTGATCACGAAGAAGATGGCGAGCGCGACCACGCCGACGGCTGCGAGGGTGAGCGCAAGGGTCTGCCATCCGTTCGCAGAGCTGACGTCGGCGAACGCGACGCGCGCGATGCCAGTGTCGGAAGTGTGCTTCTCGTAGAATAATCCCAGCTCGGAGAGCTCTCCCGAACCATCGGGGGTGTCCGCGAGCTGGGATATCGCCTTCTCGAGCACGTCGTCTGCAATCGACGCGGAAGCCGCCGACCCTGCGAGCGCGTAGCTGCCGCTCTTGAGGATGCGATACACGGCCACAGGGACATGCGGCCCACTTCCCGCAGGTCCGCCGCCGATTTGCGGAGGGGTGCCATGTCGCGCGCCGTCGTCTTCCTGGTCCCCGTTCGCCTGGTCGTCGGGGTTGCCCGCGTCCTGCCCCTGACTTTGCCCAGGGTCGCCCGCGTCTTGTTCCTGTGCGCCTTCCTGCCCCTGGGCGTCGCCGTCGGTCAGCACGCGACCCTTCGACTCCGTGAACGCGATGGCGTTGCTCATCGCCTCGTGCACGGAAGCCACGCTTTGCTGGTAGTTGATAACGCAGATGGCGGAGAAGATCACAACGAGCACCACGGCCACGGTGGCCATGTTGAGCACGATGAACTTGATGCGGAGCTTTTTCAGCATGGGAATCTCTTCGGGGAATGCGGCGTAGTCTTACGCGCTCGCGCGATTGTGGGTTTCGGTGCCTTCCGCGGCGAAGCGGTACCCGGCGCCGCGCAACGTCTCGATGCGCGATGCCGAGCCGAGAAACTTCAGCTTCTTGCGCAGGAAGGATACGTAGGCTTCTACGTTGTTCTCGTCGGCGGCTGCCTCCAGGCCCCACACTTTCTCGATCAGCGTGGCCTTCGACACCGCGGCGCCCGCGTTCGCCATAAGGACGCGGGCGAGCGAGAACTCCTTGTAGCTGAGGTGGATCGACTGGTCGCCGCAGGTCAAGTCGTGGCTTTCCAGATTCAGCGAAACGTCCCCCGAGGCGATCACCTCGAAGAGCACCTCGCCTTGGCGGCGCGTGAGCGCGCGCAGGTGCGCCATGAGCTCGGCTGGCGAGAACGGCTTGGTCATGTAATCGTCGGCGCCCGAATCGAGCCCGCAGATCTTATCAGGCACGGCGTCGCGCGCGGTCAGGAGCAGCACGGGCGTGTTCACGCCGGCGCGTCGCAGGTTCGACACGACGGTGAACCCGTCCATCTTCGGCAACATCACGTCGAGGATGACGACGTCGTAGATGCCGCTTTCCGCATAATCGAGCCCCGATTGCCCGTCGTGCACGGCGTCGGTGTTGTAGCCGCTTTCCTCGAGGATGCGGCAAAGTGCCTGGGCAAGGCGTACATCATCTTCGACTACGAGAATCTGCACAGCGCTCCTCTTTCACGTTCGGTGCTTTCTTGATTGGAATACTAGCACGGTTTTGCTAAGAAAACGCCTCGACGCGGGTCCTTGCGGGCGCCTCGCCGAGACGCGAACGGCCGCCACCGCCTCCGCGCTGGGGATCGTGGATGGGGCGGTTGCGGCCGTGAGGTTATTGTCGGGGACGACCCTGAAAACAACCTGAAAGAAACTGCCCGATTTTTAGGTTTGAGCGTTTCTTTCAGGGTTCTTTCAGGGGTGCTCCGTAGCATTCGGGGTGTCGGCAGGCGGGCCATCCTCCTCCCCCTCCTCCCTTTCCTGTATCGATGATCGGCTCCGCGCCGCCGACGACACGACCGCCAAAGGGACGGCTTTCCGTCCCTCTTCAAAAGGAGGCATTTTCTATGACGAGCTACCAAGAGGTTTTCGAGCGCAAGGAAGTCAAGTACCGTCTCGATGCAGCTCAGCGCCATGCGATGCTTGCGGCGCTCGAAGGGCGCATGGCTGTCGACGATTACGGGACGACGAGCATCGTCAGCCGCTATTTCGACACGCCCGACCGGGCGCTTATCGAGCGATCGCTGGACAAGCCCCTCTATAAGGAGAAGCTCCGCGTGCGCAGCTACGGCATCCCCGGCGAGGATGACCAGGTGTTCGTCGAGCTCAAGAAGAAGTACCAGGGCATCGTGTACAAGCGTTGCGTCGGTTGCTCGTACGCGGCAGCGCGGGCATATATGGGTGGCATGCCCTACGAGCAGGCATGTTGCGAGTTTCCGCTGCCCGATCCGATTCTCGCCGAAGCGTCGCTTTCGCCGCGGAGTTTGCAAATCGCTCGCGAAATCGACGCCTTCAAGGAGCGCTATACCCCGCTGCGCGCATCGATGATGACGATTTGCGACCGCACGGCGTATGCGCCTCTCGCGATTGGCGGGGAAGGCGAGGCGGCGGGCGTTCCCTCGACGCTGCGTATCACCTTCGACGAGAACGTGTCGTATCGCGACCTGTTCGAGGAAGCGCTCATCGCGCGGGCTTCGCATAGGCGCCCGCCCGTCGGGTTCGGCATGCCGCGCCCGCTTCTGCCTGCTGACGAGTCGATTATGGAAGTGAAGTGCGCTGGTCCCTTCCCGCTGTGGCTCGTCGATGCGCTCGACGGTTGCGAGGCGTACCCCTCGTCGTTTTCCAAATACGGTGCGGCCTATCAGGCGAGCATGCGCAAGGCGTCGTAAGGAAGGCGCTGCGGGAAAGGCTCCGCAGGGAAAGGCGATACGGTTGCGGAAGGCGTGCGCCATATTCCGACCTTCGTCCCGCTTTGCCTCAATAGTTCCTCCTCAAGAAAGGATTCCCCATGTCGGATCTTATGTTCTCGTCGGTGTTCGGAACCGCCGACTCGCTCGTCTCGTCGGTTTCGGCGTCGAGCTTTCTTTTGTGTTCCGTCGTGTCTATCGTCCTCGGCCTCGTGATTGCCGGGGTCTACATGTTCCGCCATCGGTACTCGAAGAACTTCGTGGTTACGCTGGCGCTCCTGCCGCTCATCGTGCAGATGGTGATTACCCTGGTCAACGGCAATCTTGCTACGGGCATCGCCGTCATGGGCGTGTTCAATCTGGTGCGTTTCCGCTCCATTCCCGGCAGTGCGAAGGACATCGGCAGCGTGTTTCTGGCGATGGCGGTGGGCCTTGCTACGGGCATGGGCTTTCTCGGCCTGGCGGTGCTGTTCACCGCAATCATCGCGGTCGTGAACGTGGTGTATGTGCTTTCGCCCCTCGGTCGTCCGCGCGAAGCGGAGAAGACGCTCAAGATCGTCGTTCCCGAGGACCTGGAATTCGACGGCATCTTTGACGATGTGCTCGATCGTTTTGCTGCCGAGCACGAGCTCACCGAAGTGACCACGTCGAACATGGGGAGCCTCTACACGCTGGAATACACGCTGCGCCTTCGCGAGCCCGGCATGGAGAAACGCCTGATCGACGAGGTGCGCTGCCTTAACGGGAACTTGAAGGTGACGCTTGGGAAATGCGAGCTCAAGCCGCAGGGGGTGTTGTAGAGATGGGGAAGCGTACGGTTGAGAAGGCGAGCTGCGAGAGGGGGCTCTTCGGCAACGTTCAGCCGGACAGCGAGAAGGAGCTCTTCGCCGACGCCCAGTCGCTCAAACAGTCCTCGCTGCGCTGCGGAACTCGCTTTGTGGGCGTCGCGGAAGGGGCCCGGTCGGGTCGCATGAGGCGTCTTGCCGCGCTCTGCATCGCTGCCGTGCTCGTTTTCTCGCTTTCGGGGTTGGGCGGCTGCGCGGGCGCGGGGTCTTCTTCTACGGCGTCGAGCAGCACTGCCGCAACGGCCGACTCGGAGTCTTCCGCCTTTGAAGACGTTGCCGTAGCTTTCGACGTTTCAGCTCTTGACCTGGACTATTCGAATCGCGACCTGGACGCAAGCTACGACGAGGCATCTGCCACACGCATCGCGCTTTCGGGGTCGTCCGCAAGTGTTGACGGCTCGGGTGCCGCAGTCGATGGTTCGACGGTGACCATCTCATCGGAAGGAACCTACATTATTTCAGGTGAGCTTTCGTCGGGGCAGATCGTGGTCGACGCGTCCGATGACGCGAAGGTTCAGCTGGTACTTGCGGGGGCGACTATCCACAACGAGAACGGTCCCGCGATCTATGCGAAAAACGCCGATAAATGCTTCGTGACCTTGGCCGATGGTACGCAAAACTCGCTTTCCGACGGCACCGACTACACGCTCGAAGATGACTCCGATGAGCCATACGCGACGCTCTTTTGCCGCTGCGACCTCACCATCAACGGCACGGGGGCCCTCAACGTGGCGGCGAATTATCGCCACGGCATCTGCTCGAAGGACGACTTGGTTGTCACGGGTGGCACGCTGAACGTGACGGCAGTCGAGGATTGCCTGCGCGGTCGCGATTGCGTGAAGATCGCTGACGGCACGTTCAACCTGGTGGCGGGCGGCGACGGCATCAAGTCGAACAAGGACACGAAGGCCACGCAAGGGTTCGTGAGCATTACGGGCGGTACCTTCACGATCAATGCGGGCGACGACGCGGTGCAGGGGAAGACCTATATCGGAATTACGGGCGGAACGTTCAGCGTGACCTCGGCCGATGACGCGTTCCATTCCGACTTGCAGATGGCGATTGCGGGCGGTGGATTCACGGTGAGCGCGGGCGATGACGCTTTCCATGCGGAAACCGAGCTCACGGTCGACGACGGTACCATTAACGTGACCAGCTGCTATGAAGGCCTCGAGGCCGAAAAAGTGTACGTGAACGGCGGCGATACTTCCATCGTGGCGTCCGATGACGCGGTGAACTCAAGCGCTGCCGACCTCTCGGATAGCTCGGCTGATGATGAGGAAGCTAATGATAGTGGCGCTCCTGGCGAGGACGGTATTGCTGTCAATGGAAAAACGCCAGGCGAAGGCGGGCCCACAGCGGGTGGAAGTCCTGCGGATGGTGGCAGCTTCCAAGGCGGTGACCAGGGTGGAGCGAGGAGTGGCCAGGTTCCACAAGGCAGTGCCCAGGGGCAGGGCGAGGAGCAGGCTCAGAACGGCACCCCTCAAGGCGAAGCGGCCCAAGGTGACGCACCGCGGGGTGACCAAGGCGGCATGCAAGGTGAAGGCGGGCCCTCCCAGGAGGCTGGCAGCCAGGGCGATGCTCCCCAGGGCGGCCAAGGTGGCTCTCCCCAGGGTGCTGGCAATCAGGGCGGTGCCCCTGGCGCAGGTTCTTCCGACTGCCTTATCCAGATCAACGGCGGAACGCTCGTGCTCGACTCGGCGGGCGATGCCATCGACAGCAACGGCAGCGTGGAGATCACAGGTGGTGCGGTGCTCGTCAACGGCCCGTCGAACGATGGCGATGGCGCGTTTGACTACGATAGCGAGGCGACCGTCTCGGGTGGTACGGTGCTCATGATCGGCTCATCGCGCATGGCGCAGAGTTTCTCGAGCGGCACGCAGCCGTTTCTCTACACCGCGAACGTGAGCGGCAGCGCGGGCGAGACGGTCGCAATTGTGGACGCGAATGGCAATGTGATTGCGTCGATAACGGCAACCAAGCAATTCGGCATGGTGCTGGCAAGCAGCCCCAAGTTTACCGAAGGTGGGGAATATTCCCTGGTGATAGGCGGGACGCTGAGGAACGCAGATGCGCATGGCTATACCGATTCCGGGACCGTTACGGGCGGTAGCTCGATTTCTGCAACCGCGAGCACCACGCCTTCGTCGAGCGTAGGAGGCATGGGATCGGGGCCTGGGGCGCGGGGTCGGTAAATGACTGGCGGGCGGCGCTTCTGACGAGGAGAGGACGCCGCCCCCTTTTGACGGGCGAGCCTTACTGGGCGGGGATGCTTACTCTCCGCCCGCGACAACGGTGACGGTTCCCCCGTCCATTTCTTTCGTTATCTGAAGTTCGTATTGTGACAATAAGCAAGTATCACCAGAGCAGATATCTATGGTGTGCGTGCAGACAAGTGCTTTCGGAATAGCGAGACGGCCGTTTTCGTCGGCGAATTGCCGATCCATGGCTTCATGGCTGGGGCAGTCCCAAGGAGTGCTGTCGACCTCCGCATAGGGTATGGGCTGTTCTGACGCATCTACGATTTGCAGGGTGAAAGCGACATAGCGAGCGGTTGGCTGCATGACGGCGATTGCCGCGCCGATTGCTACGACAATCGCGACGACAAGAAGCGCTGGAAGTACGACCCGCCTAGTCGTAATCATATGGGATTATCCTTTCTGTTTGAGGATAAATACTATAGAAATGTTATCAATAAATCTAGAAGGTGCGTGCAAGTTCTTTACGGGTTGGTTCTTGCGGGAAGAAGTGCGCTTTTGGAGAGGGGGACATGCCAGAAATCGGGCACTCTTCATCATCGCGGGGATCGAACGCGGGAAGTCGGGGAATGCGACTCGGGTGTCGGTATTCGCTGACCTGGCCTTATGCCCGCATGCCGTTCGCAGTGGCTCGCCGCAGGGCGCGAACAACGTCTCCTAAGGGCCTCATGTTGATGAAAACCGCCCGATTTCTGGCAGGTTGGGGCGTTCAAATTGTCAGCCCCCCTTGCGAGTGCGCAGTAGCGCAATTTCCCGTACCTGTACTATGGTCAGGACATACGACGTCTCCGAATTGGGTATAGTGGGCGCAACAGAAGGCGCGAAGGAAAGCGAGCGAGCTCATCATGGTTGCAATGCTTCGAGACTGCATCTACGGTCAGGCCGTTGGCGATGCCCTGGGCGTGCCCTACGAGTTCATGCCTCGCGATACGTTCGAGTGTATCGGCATGGTCGGTTACGGCACGCACAACCAGCCGCCGGGCACATGGAGCGACGACACGTCGATGGCCCTCGCGATATGCGATAGCTATCGTGAGCTTGGGTGTATCGACGTCGCCGACATTCGCGAGAAGTTTCTCGCCTGGTATCGGGATGGCGCGTATTCCTGCGACGGTCTGTTCGACATCGGCAACGCTACTGCCACGGCCTTAAGGCTTGGCCATGGTCTTTCCGGCGAGCGCGATAACGGCAACGGCTCTCTCATGCGAACTGTGCCACTGGCCTTCACCGAAGCCACCGACAATGAGGTGCGGGCCGTGTCTGCCATCACGCATGCTCACGCTACGTCGACCGAAGCCTGCGTAGGGATGGTCGGCGCCGCCCGCTCCCTTATCTCGGGCAAGCAGGCGAGAGAAGTGGCCTTGGCTTATGGTGTCGATCCGGATAGGCCCCGAAGCGCCATTCGTTCAAGTGGCTACGTGCGCCATACGCTCGAAGCGGCGCTGTGGTGCCTTGCCAACACGACGAGTTATCGCGACTGCGTGCTTCTTGCCGTCAACCTTGGCGACGATACCGACACGACAGGCGCCGTCGCTGGTGCGCTCGCCGGCATAGTCTACGGGGTGGACGGGATACCCGCCGAATGGCTCGAAGCCCTCAGGGGCAAGGACGTCATCGAGCGCTGCCTATTCTGAGGTCGACCTGGCGCGTGGCAACGCTTGGTTAACTTGAGTCTGACGGCGAGCCAGATGGCTAACTTAGTAAACCCAAGCGCTATTCGGAACCTTTTCATGGAGCTTGGGCAAGGCGTTAGACAGCCCTTTATAGACTAATTCCTAAACTAGATAGACTAAACGGTTAGTCTATCTAGCGAAGAGTCCAAACGGCGCTCCCCCTATTACCTTCGGGTTCGATGCGCTTGTCCTTCCTGAGCTCTTGGAGGAGGTAACTCACGTGCTTCCTCTTCTGGTCCTTGCTCATCCCGTCGGGGAGAGCGTGATCGATGGCTGACACAATTTCCGCGCGTGTGCAAGGTCGAGTCCTGAGCAGCTTGACGATAAGCTCTTTGCAGATGCTCGTATCCAGGCCCTTCTGCCTGACGTATTCCTCATGGGTCCCGATGATTCCAGCGACCTTCGAAGAGACGATGAGGTTCGGATAGCGGCCTTCCACCAATCCGCGATTTCGCAACATCTTCGCCTGATCTTTGCCGATGGGCCTTCCTTTTTGAATGAGATCGAGGAGAAACACTGTGCCAAGGTCCATATTCGGATCTGCCGCCAATAGCTGGGTATACGATTCATCCAAAACCTTGCCGTAGATAGTGACGCTCACCCTATTGGAGTCCAGCAGGTCATAGGTCGGAAGAGGGAGCATCCGTCCTTTCTGAATTTCGTAGACGTTTCGTATACCGATGGCGTTTTGGTCGATCATGCTGGTTTTTGCCATTGCGTCAGACAGCAGCCTGTTTCGGTAGTAAGGTGGCCTGTAACCGGGCTCTATTGCTTTTTCGATGCTCCCGGGTATGAACGATCCTTCATTAATGAATACGATCCGATCTTCATATTCGAGCACGTTGATCTTGCCAGTGCGTCGGTAGTCCTGGTGGGCTATGGCGTTGTGTAGCAGCTCACGAATGACTTCGGGTTCGTACTTGTTGGCAAGTGTCGGAAACAAAGTGGCCTCGCTGTTGAAATAGCGATAGCGTTCATTTCTGATTTTCTTCAGGACCTTGTCTGCCTGGAGAATGAAGGGCGGATCGAAATGCTCGTACGCTTCAGGCCTGCCGTCCGAAGAGTAAAGGGTCCAGGTGATTCGTGGCGCCGAACCGCTAAGGAACGCCGTGGATTCGGGGCGACCCAAGAGGACGAGTGCAGCGTTGGTTACCTTTCCGTGGATTATGAACCCCATCTTGCGTAGCTTCTCTTCTTGTGAGAGACGTTCGATTGCCGGCTGGCTTGTGCCGTACTTCTCGATGAACTTGGCGCAGGCGAACTCTACGGCTTCAGGTTCAAGGTCGTCGATATTCGCCTCGAAGGAAATCTGCTTAGACCAGTCTGGGCGGGACTGCCCCCATATGGCCTCCAGTTTGAACCTGGGCATCTCTTTGAGTGACTCATTCTCACGTGACCAGGGGACGCCTTTCCATGTGGTGGGGGTTGCGAACTCGCACGGCGGTATTTGGAATGCGACAACTCTCTTTTCATCGAGGTCGAACTCGTAAATTTCCTCGAAAGTCATTCCCGCATTGAGATGCTGGGCGACCTCCTGTTTGAGCTTCCTCAACCCAACGCTTGGACGGGACGCTTCTTTTCGATAGGCGGTGCCACATACTCCCCGTTTGTTCGTGATTCCGAAAAGGAGCCATCCGCATTCAGCGTTCCTCAAGTTCGCCTCGTTGCTGAGAGCGGAAAAGTACTTGCCGATGTTGTCGAAGTCGAAGTTTTGCTTGGCTTCCTTATATTCGACTACTTCGGTTTCGACATCAACAAGCAGTGACCTGATCAGAGACGGCATTTCATTAAGAGGTCTAATCATGATGTCCCCCATAGACTAGAGGATAGACTAATTCTATTTCATTTTAGTCTATCGTGCGTTTGATTCACATAGCGTCTCGTCATTGAATCCGCAATTTGATTCGTTCATAATTACTTCTCCTTAGCCGCCCAAAGGTAGCTTCGCCCGGCGGCGGCTTTGGGGCACCACGTCCCCGCGAACGCGTTTCCCTAGCGCCCTCGCGGGGGGATATGCGTTTCTATCGCGCACGCCCCACGGGGCTCATGTTCCTAGTCCCACGTTCTGCGTTTCCCCTATTCCCTATAGCCGCGCGGGCCTCGTCGCCGCGACCCTCGATGGTTCGTTCTGCGGAAGGGCCTACGGATGAGGCACAGGAAGAAGGCAACAACTCGGTGAAGGCGCAACTCCGCGGCGCGATGCGGGTCGGCCGAGGTCGAGAGTCGCGTCTCTTTCGCGGCGCGGTGCGGGTCGGCCGAGGCCGAGAGTTCGCCCCCCCTCGGCAAGGTGCGCGTTTCGGGAGGGGGACATGCCAGAAATTGGGCGCTCTTCATCATCTCGGGGAGCGAACGCGGGAAGTCGGGGAAGGTGACTTGGGCGGCGGCATTCGCCGACCTGGCCTTATGCTGGCATGCCGTTCGCGGTGACCTGCCGCAGGGCGCGGGTATCGCCTTCCAAGGGCCGCTCGTTGATGAAAACCGCCCGATTTCTGGCAGGTTGGGGCGTTCGCATCGTCGCCCGATCTTGGCTTCGCAGCGCGTCAGCGCGACCGATGATCTTATGGTGCGGGATCGTTCGTCCATGTTTCCCGTAGTATGCTTTCCCCAGCACCCCGCTGCGCACAGGCGCGGCGGAGCGATACGGCCTGCTAGTTGTCGAAGCCGTCGCGCATGAACAGCTCGCAGGCTTCTTTTATGCCGTCGTATAGGGCGGCCGCAATAACTCCATTCAGGGACGATGCGTGCCAGACGGACGGTTTTCACACCTGTACTATGGTGGGGACATGCAATCACTGCGGGCTGAGTATAGTGAACCCAACAAAGGGCGCGGCGAAGAGGTAGCGAGTCATTAAGCGCTCCCCGCGCGGCAATCTCAGCGCGCGGGCCCTGGGGCCAACGCCCTCCGCAGGTGTCTCCCCGAACGTGCAGGACAACCCTGACTTCGCCGTTTTTCTAGGGAGGGTTTGCGATGCCGGAACCGAAGAAGCGTGCCGTGAAGCGCACCGATGCGCAGCGCGCGGCGGAAAACAAGTACAAGAAGGCGAAGCAGAAGAAGATCCAGTGCAATTTCTTTCCGCCCGATTACGATTTGTACGAATTCGCGAGGAATCGAGAGGAAAGCATGTCGTCATACCTGAAGCGGCTCATTCGCGAGGACAGGGAAAGAAGTGAGAACGGTTCGCAATGAAGCTGGTGCTCGATTTCCTGATTTTCGTCTCGGAGCTCGTGATGCGAAAGGGATTTTCGTGAAGATCGTCAACCCTACCTGCCCAGGCTGCGGCGCCCGGCTTGAAGTCGACATGGATAGGAAAATGGCTTTCTGCAGCTATTGCGGTGCCGCCCTGCCAGTGGATGTTGAGATTCAGAAAGTCCAGCTCGACGGGGCAGAGAAGGCTGGGTACGAATTCGAGAAGGGCCGTCAAAGGGCGCAGGCGGAAGCGGCACAGGCGTCTTTCCAACCTCAGCAGGCCTGCTATCAACCAGCCTTCCAGCCAACTATCCAGCCTCAAGCTTCTTCCCAACCCCAGCAGGCCTCTTACCAGCCAGCCTCTCAAGAGCCCCCGAAGAAGCGCAAAACGTGGTTGTGGGTTCTGGGGTGGATCTGCATTTTCCCCGTTCCGCTCACGATTATCATGCTGAACAAGGAAGACATGAGCAAAAAGGCTAGGTACGGTATCATTGCCGCAGGTTGGATTCTCTATCTGCTCATCGGGCTTGGTGGCGGTGGATCGAAGTAAGCGCCAAACGCATCCGTCCGCGCCTATGGGTTGGGTCGGCGGGCGGTATAGCCAGCTCAACCGCACTTCGTGTTTGGCGGCGGAACCTTTCCCGAAAAGCGCTCTTCCGCTCTAGTCTGTTGGAGTAGAATAGCCCGTGGACGAACGGCTATTCAATCGGCGTTTTCGCCGGGAAGAGGCGGGGTTTGGCTCAGCACATCTTCACATACGACTGCACATTGCGCGACGGCGAGCAGTGCGAGGGCATCTCGCTTTCACTCGACGACAAGCTGCGCATTGTGGAGCGGCTCGACGCGTTCGGCATCGATTTCATCGAGGGCGGTTTCCCCGCGTCGAACCCGAAGGACATCGAGTTCTTCTGCCGCGTGAAGGAGATGCCGCTTGCCCATGCGCGCATCGCCGCGTTCGGGTCCACCTGCAAGAAGGGCATGCCGGCCGATCAAGATCAAGGGCTCGCCGACCTCGTCGAGTGCGGCGCTCCCGTGGCAACCATCGTGGGGAAAACATGGGATGCCCAGGTCACGCGCGCGTTGCAGACCACGCTCAAGGAAAACCTGCGCATGATCGCCGACTCGGTCGCGTATCTGAAGGCCCACGGGCTCACCGTCGTGTTCGACGCCGAACACTTCTTCGACGGCTACAAGGCAAATCCCGACTACGCGCTCGCGTGCATCCGCGCGGCAAGCGAGGCCGGTGCCGACTCCATCGATCTTTGCGAGACGAACGGCGGCGCGCTTCCCTTCGAGGTGGAGGAGATAGTCGGCGTCGTTGCGCGTGCGCTTCCCGACCAGCAGCTGGGCATTCACTGTCACGACGATTCCGGCTGTGCGGTGGCCAACGCGCTTTCCGCCGTCCGCGCGGGCGCGCTGCAGGTCCAGGGCACCGTCGGCGGCATCGGCGAGCGCGTGGGCAACACCGACCTGCTCACCACCATCGCCGACATGGAGCTCAAAATGGGGCTCCGCTGCGTCGGCTCCGACAACCTGCGCGACCTTACGCGGACCGCCCAGTTCGTCGCCGAAACGTGCAACCTGTCCGTTCCCGCGCACCATCCCTACACGGGCGCCTCGGCGTTCGCGCACAAGGGCGGCCTCCATGCGAGCGCCATCGCGCGCTTCCCGGAAGCCTACGAGCACACGAGCCCCCAAAACGTCGGCAACGCGACGCGGATGCTCGTGAGCGAGCTTGCGGGGAAGGCGTCGCTTGCCGCGAAGGCCAAGAGCCTGGGAATCGACCTTTCGGGCGATGCGCGCACGCTCCAGGCGATCTTAGACGATGTGAAGGCACGCGAAGCGCACGGCTACTCCTACGAGGTGGCTGACGGATCGCTCGCGGTGCTGATCAGGCGGCACCTCGGCTTATACGAGCCCCATTTCAGGCTGGAGAGCTTCCGCGTCATCGTGGACGATCGGGAAGACACGGGCGCCCTCGCGAAGGATGCGGCGAGCGAGGCTACGGTCAAGATTCATGTGGGTGATCGCCGAATCGTCGCCACGGGTGAGGGCACAGGCCCCGTCGGCGCGCTCGACGCGGCGCTTCGCATGGCGATCACTGAGTACTTGCCCCAGGTGGCGAACATGGAGCTCACCGACTACAAGGTGCGCATTTTGGACGAGGAAGGCGCCGGCACGAGCGCTACGACGCGCGTCATCATCACGACGAGCGATAAGCGCGGCAGCTGGGGCACGGTCGGTGTGAGCGAGAACATCATCGAGGCATCGTGGAACGCGCTTGTCGATTCCATCGAGTACGGCCTCATACGAGCAGAAGGGTAGTGAAATGAGCGAGCTGAGAACCCCCGAAGTCGAGAACCTGCTGTCCGTCTTCGCCAAGCTAAACGACAACGACACAGTATTTGCCCTGCTCGAGGACTTGTTCACGATTCGCGAGATTCGCGAAACCTCGCAGCGTTTGGCTGTGGCCCGTCTGCTCTCCTCCGGTAAGCCCTATTCTGCGATCGAGGAGGCAACAGGCGCCTCGGCGACGACCATCGCCCGCGTGTCGAAGTGCCTCTCTTACGGGTCGGGCGGTTACGCCGCCGCGCTCGAAGCGCTTGGTGACAAGAAAGAATAGCCCGCAAGCCGCCCTGACGCTCGGCGAGGTGCTCGGCGCGCTGGCGCAAGCCGCCTGACGCCCAAGGCGCCCGGCGTACTTGCAGCGTCCGCCGAAGCGAACGGGCGCCGGGCTCTCGCAAATCGCCTAGCGCTCGGCGCGCGCGGCGAATACTTCCAGGATGAGCTGGGCACGCGTCCCGATGAGCGTCGTGTTCTCGTTGAGGAACCGGCGCACGTCGCTTAGGGGAAGCTGGAAGGGCGCTATGAGCTCGTTTTCCTCGGGCTGCGCATCGCCCACCTTCTCCACCTGGGCAAATACAATCTGGATTGTCTCGTCGGTCAGCCCTGTCGACGAAAATCCCGCCTGGGGCAAAAGTCGGACGGGCTCATCGACATCGGTGCGCAGGCGGTATCCCGTCTCTTCGCGCAGCTCGCGGTCAACGCATTCGAGGATGCCTTCGTTAGGTTCCTTCAAACCTGCGGGGAATGCGATGCACCAGGAATTAAGCGGGTAGCGGAACTCACGGATCATGAGCAGCGTGCCTTCGCGCGTTTCGCCCACGATGCAAACGGCGTCCACGCGCGGTGCCTCGCCGCGGGCATTCGCCATAAGGCCCGCGCGGTATGCTTCCAGCTTCTTGCGCGACGTGCTCTCGTATACGTAGTCGGTGCCGTCGGGCAGCTCGTAGGTGAGGATGTACTTGTTGATCCACCCCTCGCTGACCTGCTCGATGTTCTTCAGTCGCGGAATGCCGCGGGTCGTTGCTGCGTCCATCTGCCCATCCTTTGCCTCGCTGTTGTTCGGCGCCATGATACACCAGGTGCGGGGCGAGAAAAAGAAAGCCCGCAAGGGGAGGATCCTTACGGGCTTTCGCGCTGGGCTTATCGGACGCGCCCGGCGTCAATCGGAGAAAAAGAGAGGGAAAGGAAAATCGAGAGGAAAGGCTACGCGATGGCGATGGTCTTCTTCTCTTCAAGCTTGGGCTGCGGCTGCGGCTTGGGGACGTCGATCACGAGCGTGCCGTTCTCGAAGCGAGCCTTGATGTCCTCTTCCTTGACATCCTCGCCTACATAGAACGTACGGCTGCACTTGCCCTCGAAGCGCTCCTTGCGTACCCAGGTGCCCTTCTTCTCGTCGCCTTCGGAGGTTTCGGTCTTGGTCTCGGCGTTTACGGTGAGGTAGCCGTCCTTAAGCTCGGCCTGAACGTCTTCCTTCTTGAATCCAGGCAGATCGATGGTCATTTCGAAACCGTCGTCATGCTCCTTGATGTCGGTGCGCATCAGCGTGGAGGAAGACTTCGGCGCCGGGGTGAACGGGGTGTTGAAGAATGCGTCGAACGGATCGGCCATCAGGTCATTAAAGAAATTCCTACGAGTCGGCATAAGCATGGTCATCATTGTCATCTCCTAATAACGGGGGGCGCTCTGTTTTGGGAATCGGCGGAAGCCTGCTGCCGAGGTTGTTCGCTCGCTTTAGCGGTGGGCGGCAACGTTGTCGTGCCCGCCTGCAGTGGGCTAAAACCCTGCGGCGCCTTGCCTTCGCTTCTTCTCGGCGTCCCTTCTTGGTTCGACTATCGTTATAGACTCCTCGTTAGCACTCGTCAATGGAGAGTGCTAGTTCGTCACAAACCTGACACATTTGATAGAAGGTAACTTGAGTGGACTACGCTTAGATAATTGAAAGGCGATGCCGAAGAGAAGGGGAAGGGGCAGGGTGTTCGCTCGTTCTCAGCACGTCGCTTGCGCCCCTTCCGCGTCTTAATGCGCGCTTCGCATCTTGGGTTTCCTCCGTCATTCCGCCCTGTGCCGCGATAGCGGCGCGACCCGTTTCGTATTGCAATCGCGAACAGGTATTCTCGAGCGCTCATCAAACGAGTATGCTTTGGGGAGCAAAGGGCGAAAGGAAGCGGGGTGTGGCATGGCTCGAATCGGCGTGATTTCCGATACGCATGGCGTTTTGCCTGTTGAGGCATTCAATGCACTCGCTGATTGCGAGCATATCATCCATGCGGGCGACATCTGCAGCCCCGAGATTATCCGCGATCTGCAAACGCTTGCGCCTGTGACAGCCGTGCTCGGCAACAACGACTTCAACGAGTACGGCACCTCGGTGCGCCGCTACGCCCGGCCCGTCATCGACGGCGTGCGCTTTCTTGTGGCGCATTACCCGAGGGATGTGCGCATCACGTTTGCGGGGTCGGGCGCGCTCGCGCCGGGCGATCCGCTGCCGAACGTGTGTGTTCATGGGCATACCCATGTGCCCGAGATCGTGGTGGGGAAGGAAGCGCGCCCGGCCGACCTGCTGCTCTGCCCCGGCTCGCCCACCAGCCCCCGCGGGGGGTTCCCGCAATGCGTGGCGAAGATCGACGTGTGGGAGGGCCGCATTCTGCGCGCCTGGGTCGAGCGGACCACGCGTGGCCCCCATTGCGGTGCGGTCGTGCTGCGCCGCGACTTCGCGTAAAGCCGGCTGCTTTCGCGCTCGCGGGGCTTTGCGGCGAAAGCGTGTGGGGCGCGGTCCATCGGGGTCTACGAACGGGACGGGATCGGGTGATTCGCCTCACTCCTGTAGCACATCCCCGAGTTCGTGGTCAACTGAGCGAGTTGTGCGCCCCTGCTTCTCTCCTCGCGCTCGCGTGGAAAAATCGCGACCAGGCCTTTTCCCAGCAAGGGCTTCCCAGCCGGCTTCCAGGAGCGCGAAAACGCCGACTTTCCGCGATCGAAACGTCGCACAACTCGTCCAACTGACCACGAACTCGGGGGTGTGCTCCCCCCGAGGGCATTTTATTGAACAATTGAGAATTATTCCCGGGCGAATGAAGGCCGACTTTCGCGGGGCTATGGTTGCTGCAGCAGTAGCTGCTGCGCGTGCGTTGGGATCTTGGAGCGCGGCCGGCTGTCTGGGGATGGTCGACTCGCTTCCTAGGATGGGTCGGGCGATTTGTCTCAGTCGTGGGACGGGGGACGGAAGGGCGAGAATCGACTCGTGGGGCTAGGGACGCGGGGTGCAGAGACTGCGCGATCAACCCCATCCTCGTTATGCAAAACTCCGGTTGAAAATATTGCGAAATGCCGAATGAAAAAATTGCAAAACCGCGGTTGAAAACATTGCAAAATACCGAATGACAATGCGGTACAATAGCTACTTGGAATTTCGGAAAGGCCAAAATCGAGCATCAACGGCTAAGGATGGCGTTATGAGCAGAACAAAAACCCTCACGCCGGAAGGCTATAGGCCTCGTTTGATCGAGCGACGGCTTGACTCATTAATGGGAGCATTTGGCTGCGTTGAGGTTAATGGTCCTAAATGGTGCGGGAAGACGTGGACAGCAATGTCGCGAAGCGCCAGCATGACCAAGCTCGATGACCCTGCGCAACGGGAAGCGGCTGAACTTGACCCAACGCTTGCGTTGCTTGGTGACCCCCCGCATCTCGTTGACGAATGGCAAGAGGTGCCTGAGGTTTGGGACGCTGCGCGTCGTTTCGTGGACGAGTCGGGCTATAAGCGTGGAATCCTTCTATTTACGGGCTCAACCGCCTTGAAGAAGGATGAGCGGCAAAAGGTCCGCCATTCAGGAGCTGGTAGAATTGCTCGCTTGTCAATGCGCCCCATGGCATTATGCGAATCAGGTGAGGGCGAGGCGATGGTGTCGCTTTCGTCCTTGCTCAACGGCGAAGCGGTTGTCCCCGCAAGAAAAGAGTCGGGGCTCCTTGATGTTGCTCGGTGGTGCTGTCGTGGCGGTTGGCCGGCAAACCTCGGTCTTTCCGACGAGGCCGCAGGCGAGACTGCATCGCAATATATCCAGTCAGTGCTTGACGTCAATGTAATCGAGGAAGGCAGATCACCTGCAACTGCGCTCGCTCTCATGCGAGCGCTCGCGCTTAACGAGAGTCAGGCTGTTACTTACAAAACCCTCGCAAAAGACATGTCGAATGGAGAGGCCGTGCCGACCGATGAGACGATAGCGTCATACCTCGAGCTGTTCGATCGGTTGAGCATAACGGAAGAGCTGCGCGGTTGGTCGCCTCCCATGCGTGGAAAGGCGCGCGCTCGAGTAAAGCCGAAGCGTTACTTCTGCGATCCATCGTTGGCGGCGGCTCTTTTAGGAGCTGAGCCCACGAGGCTTTTACGAGACACTCAAACGCTCGGAATGCTATTCGAAAATTTGGTCATCCGCGATTTGCGCGTATTCCTCTCCTCTTATTCGGGTATAGGAAACGAACTATTCTACTACCGAGATAATACTGGTCTTGAAGTCGATGCAATCGTGGAGTGCGGTGGCGTCTGGGGAGGCGTCGAGATCAAGCTGTCTGACACCAAAGCCGACGAGGGGGCGAAGTCCCTGCTTTCGCTTCGTGATAAGGTTGCGTCGAACCCCGCAGCCAAAAACGCAGAACCAGCATTTTTGGCAGTGGTAGTTGGCCGTGGAAGCGTAGCATATCGGCGCGACGACGGCGTGTGTGTGATTCCTGCAGCGATGCTTGGCGCTTAAAGGAGCTCCTCACGTTTCAAGTAGGCGAGTGAATGCGAGTCGGGCGATTATTGCGGTTCGCTCGCTCGCCTCTGTGAATGCGAGGGGGTTGATCGATATTTGGGCAACCCCCTCGTTCTGCGGGCGCGGCTGCTCGCCGCCGCCAGTCATTTCGCTTTGCGGGCGCCAGCTGTCAGCAGCCACCTCGCTCTGGGAACGCCAGCTGTCGCCCGCCTTCTCGTCCTTATGCGTTCTTCAAAAACGCCAGGTAACCTTTGTAGGCCTCGTAGATGTCGGCCTTGCTCGTCACTTCCCAAGGCGCGTGCATGGAAAGCACGGCCACGCCCGAGTCGATGACGTCCATGCCGTACTTCGCGGGCAGATACGCAATCGTCCCGCCGCCACCTGCATCGACTTTGCCCAGTTCAGCGGTTTGGAATGACACGCTTGCATCGTCCATCACGCGACGCACGCGCGCCACGTATTCCGCGCTCGCGTCGTTGCTGCCGCTCTTCCCGCGTGCGCCCGTGTACTTGTTGAACACGAGTCCGCGCCCGAGAAACGCCGCGTTCTTCGGCTCGAAGACGCTCGCGTAGGCGGGGTCGAAGCCAGCCGACACGTCGGAGGAGAGCATGCTCGATGCGGAAAGCGCACGTCGTAGCGGGAGCATGCCGCCTTCGCCGGCAAGCTCCATGATCTCGGCGATGGTGTTCTCGAAGAAGTTCGACGCCATGCCGGTCGCGCCGACGCTGCCGATCTCCTCCTTGTCGACGAGCACGGTGACCGCCGTCTTCGCCAAATCCGCCGGCGCCTCGAGCTGCGCGATGAGCGAGGTGTAGGCGCACACGCGGTCGTCTTGGCCGTAGCCGATGACCATGCTTCGGTCAAAGCCCAGCTCACGGGCGCGCCCTGCCGGCACCATCTCGATTTCCGCGGAAAGGAAGTCGGCCTCCTCGATACCGTACTTGTCGGCCAGAAGCTTCAGCGCGAACGCCTTTACCGGCTCCTTCGCGGCGTCTTTGTTCTTCGCGTCTTCGCCGCCTTCGTCTGCGCCTTCGCCTTCCGCACCCTCGCCATTGAGGGAAAGCGGGCGGTTGCCGATGAGAATGTCGAGGTCCTCGCCCTCGACGATCTTGTTGCCCTTCTTGTCCATCTGCTGGCTTGCAAGGTGAATAAGCAGGTCAGACACACAGAAAACGGGATCGCCCTCGTCGTCGCCCACGTTTATGTCCACGACCGTGCCGTCCTTCTTGGCGATGACGCCGTGCATGGCGAGCGGGAGCGTGACCCACTGATAGTTCTTGATGCCGCCGTAGTAGTGCGTGTCGAGAAGCGCGAACCCGTTGCTCTCGTAGAGCGGATTCTGCTTCAAATCGAGGCGGGGGCTGTCGATGTGCGCGCCCAGGATGTTCATACCCTCGCTCAGGGGCTTGCTTCCCAGCTGCACCAGGATGAGCGCCTTGCCGTGGGAATGCGCCCACACCTTGTCGCCCGTGGAAAGCGCGCGCCTCTCGCGGACGGCGTCGGCGAGCGAGATGTAGCCCGCTTTCTCGGCCATGCGGATGGCGGTTGCGGCGCAGCGGCGCTCGGTTTTGTTCTCCGAAATGAAGTCGATGTAGTTGCTGGCCAGGCCTTCGAGGGCCTCGAGGTCCACTTCGTCGTACTTCTTCCAAGCTACTTCGTGTTCCATGTCCTTCGACCTTTCGTGTTGCCCAAGGCGTATCGTGATGCGGCCAATTATAGTGCACGACGCCCGCGCCTCGGCGGATGTGAACGTTCTGCGAATTGCGGCGGGGAATGCGAGGAGGCGACTTGCATAAGGTTCGGCAACTCGTTATAGTTCCTTATTGAGATAAATTCTCAATAAGATGAGGTTAACAAAACAGTTAGCAAAAACAATTGAGAGGGGCACGTTATGAACCTTCGTACCGAACTTCCCACCGCTGAGAACTCCAGCAACTTCAACGCTGTCGCCGACGCCGCCACCAAGGCGGGCACCACGCTCGAGAACCTGAAGGCCGCCGTTGCGGGCGAGACCGGCGCTTCCGCCAAGTACGCCGCCTTCGCCAAGGCCGCCAAAGAGCAGGGCTTCGACCAGCTCGCACGTCTGTGGGAGGCAACTTCTGCTGCCGAGCAGATCCACATCAACCTCGAAGCTTCCCTCGTGGAGGCCGAAGATCCCTCCTACACCCGCCCGATCGCCGAGGCTCCGGCTCCCGAAGCCATCGACCTTAACCTGATCGCCTCCGCCAACGGCGAGATTTTCGAGACCTCCGACATGTACCCCACCTTCATCAAGAAGGCGCAGGAAGAGGGCCACGCCAAGGCTGTCAAGGTGTTCACCAGGGCAAAGCTTGCCGAGGCCGTCCATGCCGAGAAGTACCTCGAGGCGTACAACAACATCGACGCTGCCGATGACGACGCGTACTACCTCTGCCCGGGCTGCGGCTACATCCACAAGGGCGAGGACTTCGAGAAGTGCCCGATCTGCGGCGTTCCGAAGGCGAAGTTCCAGCGCTTCTAGTTCTTCGCGGTGATGTGTGCGGCTTGCGGCGAGCGATTCCCGCGCATTGCGGAAGGCGGGCGTCTTCCGCGCGGTTGCGGAATGTGGGCCGACCGCCGCAGCATCATGCGAGTGCGCTTCGGCGCGTTCCACGTGAAACATGCGAAGCCGAGTCCTTCGGGGCTCGGCTTCTTCACTTTCTGTGCAAATTGGCAACCCGTCGGAAGAGCGACTCTATAATCCTTGGATGAGACACGACACGAAGGGACAGCACGCGCGATTCCATGGCATTCGACCCGAATAAATTCTTCCTTACACGCGCCGTCAACGGGTGGTGCAATCGCCTTCTGGGCGCGGTGACGGAAGGCGAGCTCGCCGATCAGCCGGCCGAGTATGCTTCGCACCGCACCACGCGCGACTATATATGCAACACGCTCGGCACGAGCGCATGGGGCATGGTGTTCCCCGTCCTCACCATCGTGGTGACGCAGATCGCGGGCGTAGAGCTCGCCGGCATGTTCTCGCTCGCCTTTGTCACGGGGTCGCTGCTCATGATCCTCGCGAACTACGGCGTGCGCACCTACCAGATTTCCGACCTGGACGAGGCGCACTCGTTCTCGGATTATCAGCTCAACCGCTGGCTCACCTGCGCGACGATGCTCATCGTCGGGTGGATATATTGCGCCATCAGGGGTTATGCGGACGAGATGTTCACGATCAGCATGGGCGTGTACGTCTACAAGATGGTCGATGGCTTAGCCGACGTCTACGAGGGCCGCCTTCAGCAGAAGGACAAGCTCTATCTCGCGGGCATCTCCCAGGCGTTCCGCTCGGTGCTCGTGCTCGTGGTGTTCTCCATCGCGCTGTTCGTCACGCGCAGCGTCAGTGTTTCCTGCATCGCAATGGCCGTTGCTGCGGGCATTTCGTTCATCGTGCTCACCTTGCCGCTCGCGATTTGGGAAACGCCCACGTCGGCGCGCGCAAACTTCGACAGTGTCGTCGTGCTTTTCAAGCAGTGCGCCCCGCTGTTCGTCGCGCTGTTCCTTTATTCGCTGATCGACAACATGCCCAAGTTCGTTATGGAGGGCGTGCTTTCCTACGACAACCAGCTCTATTACAACGTGCTCTACTTCCCGGCCATGGGCATCCTGCTCACCGCGCAGCTCATCTACAAGCCGATGCTCGTGAAGATGGCCGCCGTGTGGGCCGATCCCGAGAAGCGCAAGCGCTTCGACATGATCATCGTCGTGATCGTGGCGGTGATCGTGGGTATCACCGTCGTGATGGCGCTCATCATGGGCTGGATTGGCATCACGATTATGAGCTTCCTCTACGGCGTGGACTTCGAGCAGTTCCGCGGGCTTGTGTTCATCATGCTCGCTGCCGGCGGCGTCACTGCCTGCATCGACTTCCTCTATCAGGTGGTCACGGTGCTGCGCCAGCAGCGTACGGTGACGAAGCTTTACCTGATCACGTTCGGGTTCTCGCTGTTCGTTCCGATTCTGCTGGTGAATTTCACGGGGCTGCCGGGCGCCATCATCGGGTACCTCATCGTGATGTGCATCCTGCTTGTGCTTCTGGTTTGGGAATACGGGAAGGTTCGCATGGCTTTGGCCGAGCGCGACAAGCAGGCGGCCGCCGCGCACGCAACGCGCGTGGTCGGGCGCGTCGTGCCGACGGAGGATGATCCCGCCGAGCGTCAGCGTCGCTCCCGCGACGCCTCCGCCGAGTTGCGCACATCTCGCACGCCGCGCCGGTAAGCTTGAGCCGCGGGCCCCTCCTTTCGCCGGCAGGCCGGCCGCACGCCCCCAAGCTCCCGTCTCAAAGCTCTCCTCGCACTCCGCGTCGCCTTCTCCTGCTCGCGCGTTAAGGGCTGGGGAATTTCTCCGAAAACGTAGGTATTTCGCCGCTGCGTCCTGCGCAAGCTGCGGCGGGGTGTCTATAATGTCGAACAACACTATAGTCGTCCCCGTTCGCGAAGGAGCATATTCCCCATGGCTTACTACTATGACGAGCCGTCACGCACGTTCAACGAGTATCTTTTGGTGCCTGGTCACACGCCTGCTACGTGCATTCCGGCGTCGGTCAGCCTGAAAACGCCGCTCGTCAAGTATCGCAAGGGCGAAGAGGAGTGCCCGCTTTCGCTGAACATCCCGATGGTGTCCGCTATCATGGCCGCCGTCTCCGACGACAACATGGCCGTGGCCCTTGCCACCGAGGGCGGCCTTTCCTTCATCTACGGCAACCAGACCATCGAGCAGGAAGCCGCCATGGTCAAGCGCGTGAAGGACTACAAGGCAGGCTTCGTCGAGTCCGACGCCAACCTTTCCCCCGACATGACGCTCAATGAGGTCGTCGCGCTGAAGGAGGCCACCGACCACTCCACCATGCCCGTCACCGATGACGGTACGGCGCACGGTAAGCTGCTCGGCGTGGTCACCGAGCGCGATTACCGCCTTTCTCGCATGAGCGGCGACGAGAAGGTTTCCGAGTTCATGACCCCGCGCGAGAAGTTGATTGTGGCGCCGGCGGACACTTCTCTTAAGGTTGCTAACGATATCATCTGGGATCACAAGCTGAACTCGCTGCCGCTCGTGAACGACGACGACACGCTCGCCTACATGGTGTTCCGCAAGGACTACGACTCCCATAAGTCGAACCCCAATGAGATGCTCGATGCCCACAAGCGCTACATCGTGGGCGCCGGCATCAACTCCCGTGACTACGCCGAGCGCATTCCCGCGCTGGTCGAGGCGGGCGCCGACGTGCTGTGCATCGACTCTTCCGAGGGTTATTCCGATTGGCAGAAGATGACGATCGAGTGGGTGCGCGAGCACTACGGCGACTCCGTGAAGATCGGCGCCGGCAATGTCGTCGACGGCGAGGGCTTCCGCTTCTTGGCCGAGGCGGGTGCGGACTTCGTGAAGATTGGCATCGGCGGCGGCTCCATCTGCATCACGCGCGAGACCAAGGGCATCGGCCGTGGTCAGGCGACGGCGACCATCGAAGTTGCCAAAGCGCGCGACGAGTACTTCAAGGAGACCGGCATCTACGTGCCGATTTGCTCCGATGGCGGTATTGTCTACGACCATCACATCTCACTGGCCCTGGCCATGGGTGCAGACTTCGTCATGCTCGGCCGTTACTTTGCGCGCTTCGACGAGTCCCCGTCGGCCAAGGTCATGGTGAATGGCACCTACATGAAGGAATACTGGGGCGAGGGTTCCGCCCGCGCCCGCAACTGGGGCCGTTACGACCTGGGCGGCAAGAAGAGCCTGTCGTTCGAAGAGGGTGTCGATTCCTACGTGCCCTATGCTGGCCCGCTTAAGGACAACATCGCGGTCACGTTGCTCAAAATCAAGTCGACCATGTGCAACTGCGGCGCGCTCACTATCCCCGAGTTCCAGGACAAGGCCAAGCTCACGGTGATCAGCTCCACGTCCATCGTCGAGGGCGGCGCGCACGACGTCCTTCTGAAGGACAAGGCTCCCTACGCTTCTAACATGAGGTAAGCGAGCATCATCGGGCCTTTGATCGGCGGAATAGGCTGCCGCGAGGGAGCCTATTCCGCGGTCTTGACAAGATGGCGGATTGTCGGCGAGCCGGCGGTCCGCTGAGGCATAAAGAAAGCGACCTCCTGGTCGCTTTCTTTATGCCATGACACGAAAACGGTGCGTTTTGGCTCGCTGCTACGCGATGAGCTTCTCCGCGAGTCCTGCCCAGGTCACGCGCTCGATTCCCGCGAAATCGGCGGCACTCGGCGCAGGTGCCGCTGCAGCGGCGTCGAGCGCTTTGGCCAGACGCTGCTCGAAAGCGGGCAGGTCGTCCGCTATGGGTTCGTCGACGCTCTCCATGCGCGGGGGCTCGACATACCACACGGGCGCCGCGGGGATGCTCGCAGAAATCCACGGACGGATGCCGGGCAGGTCGGTCACCACGGCCTTGCATCCGCAGGCGAGCGCCTCGATCACCACGAGCGGCAAGCCCTCGAAAAACGACGGCAGCACGAACACGTCGGAGTTGCGATATATTCCGGCAAGCTGGTTTTGGTCGACTTTTCCTGGGAAGGCGAATCGATAAGGCGACGCATCGGCCTGCTCGCGCAGCTCGGCATATTCGTGCTCGTCGTTATAGCCTCCGACCAGGTTGAACGTAATATCGGACGGTGCCGTTTCCAACAGTTTCGCGCAGCGGATGAGGCTTTCCACGCCCTTCTTCCGCCAAATCTTGCCGACGTAGAGGAAGCGGGTGGGCGTGCCCTCAACGTGAGGCGTGCGGCCTGTCGGGTTGAAGAGCTCATCATTGTATCCCGAGCCCACAACTCGCACGCGCTTCTCGGGTACGCCGTACATTTCCGCAATCTCGCGCTTCTGCGGTTCGTGCAGCGCGAAGATGCAGTCGAGTGCGCGCACGCCTTCGACGATGAACTCGCGTTCGAGCGAGTGCTTTCCCATCTGGCGCAAATCGGTGCTGTGGCAGATGCCGCGCACGTTCGGGCACGTGAACCCCCGCGCCTCGGCAACCTCGCGCACACAGCGCACGGCGACGCCGCACGCCAGATACAGGTGGTGGCAGAGCACCACGTCGGGGAACTTCTCCTCGCATGCTTCGCGAATCGCCTGGTCGAAAGCGCGTTTGAACCGCTCGCACATCTCGGGCGTCATGTCGCGATAGCGTGTCGCCTCGTATGGCATCTGGTCGCTCATGCCGCACACGGGGAAGGGCAGCTCGGGCGTGCGGAAGCGCACGGGATGGAAGGCGACGCCTTCGGGGAGAGTCACGTTGTCGGAAATGTCGATGCCGGCAACGAGCGTCACTTCGTGTCCCGCCGACGAAAATGCGCGCACCGTTTCGGCGACGTAGACGCCGCTTCCGGTGCTGTCGGGCTTTTGCGCAGTGATGACCAGGATTTTCATGCGGCGTTTCCTCCCAAAAGCGCGGCAACCCTCTGCGGTCGTCCGCTCACGTAATCTTTGTTGCGCCCCTCGGTGACTAAGCTTCGGCGACGTAGGAATCGATCAGGTGTCGCAGCTCATCGATGCCTGTGCCGTTTGAGGAGGACGTTACCACGAAGGGGATGTCCTTCGGCAAATCGAGCTTCTTGCGGATGGCAGACGCCTGTTTCCCTGCCGCTTGCTTCGAGAGCTTGTCGGCTTTCGTGAGGGCGATCGCGAAGGGAAAGTCGTTTTCCCAGAGGAACTTCGCCATGTGCATGTCGAGCGCCGAGGGGTCGTGGCGGATGTCGACAAGTGACACAACCAAGGCGAAGCGTCGGTCTTGGTTGAAGTAGCCTTCGATCAGCTCCGACCAGCGGCCCTTCTCCGACTTCGCTACCTTAGCGTAGCCGTAGCCGGGCAGGTCGACGAAATCGGTGCCGTCGACGTCGTAGAAGTTGATCGTGGCGGTTTTGCCCGGCGTTTGCGACACCTTGGCCAGGCCTTTTCGGTACATGAGTTTGTTCAAAAGGGATGATTTCCCCACGTTCGAGCGCCCGGCGAACGAGACTTCGGGGCGGGTCGACTCGGGAATCTGCGACGAGGTGCCGTAAGCTGCCTTGAACGATGCGATGTGATAATTCATGGGGATGCCTCTCTTTACGCGTATGCACTCATGGTATCAGAAAGCGGCCGCGCCTTGACCTCGCAACCCGATCGAGGGCTCTTCGGCGGCGTCCACAAAGCGAGGGTTAATTTGCAAGTTCATCCGAACACTTAAGTTTCGTTCTCGAACTCAGCCGGACATGTCCGGCTGAGTTCGAGAATTCCTTTCTGGAGGCGAGGGCCGAAGGCCCTCCCGAGAGAAAGGAAGAAGCATGGAGGAAAAG
>NZ_DBFSAP010000046.1:0-43647 GCF_048412355.1 Ellagibacter sp. | reverse complement strand
AAGTCGATTTCTTTCGGCGAGAAGGCGGACAACGACGCGCTCGCCTTCTACGTCGACGCGGTGAGGCAGGCCGAGGAGGACAAGAGGCGCTTGGAGAAGCTGGTGGCCGACGAGGCGTCCAAGCCGAGGTGGAGGAAGAGGGTCGACTCCCTGCGGTGCCTGAAGGGCGTCGACGTCATGACCGCGGCCGACATCGTCTTCGAGGCCGGCGAGTTCGCGAGGTTCCGCAACGCGAGGTCGTTCGCCGCGTGGCTCGGGCTCGTCCCCTCCGAGCACTCCAGCGGGGAGAAGGTCGCCCGGGGCGGCATCACCAAGGCCGGCAACAAGCACCTGAGGAGGGTGATGGTGGAGGCGGCGTGGCACTACCTGGCCGCCTCGCCCCATTCGAAGGGCCTGGCCCCGGGCCAAGCCCCCGACCCGGCTGCCAGGCGGCATGCGTCGAAGGGGGTGCGGCGGCTCGCCGGGAGGCGCGCCGCCCTGCTGGAGCGCGGGGTCCACAAGAACAAGGCGAACGTCGCCACCGCGCGCGAGCTGGCGTGCTGGTGCTGGGCCGTGGGCTCGATGGCGGAGGGGGCGCGATAGGACGCGGAAAACCCAGCGAAGACATACAGCGCCGTCCTCTCAAGCCGCGGTCCGATCCGAGGCCGTTGAGGCGAATCCCAGTCTCTTTTTTTGCGAGCGCCGAAGGCGCCACCCGCGTCAACAGACTGTCGAATCGACGAGGTAGCCTCAGCCGTAGCAACGGATTGCCCAGCGAGCGATCGCCACGGGCGGATATTAAACTGCAAAGACGAGCGTCGGAAAGACACGCCGAAGTCGCCACAGCATGGGTCGATATAGAGGAAAGGGCCTGACTCCAGCGAAAAAGCTGGGGCCAGGCCCGATTTTGCCTCTTGACAATGTCCTGCTCAGATTAGAAAAAGGCCAGGGCAAAAGCCCTGGCCTGTTGTTTCTTGGTAGCTCCGAAGGGATTCGAACCCTCGACCTCCGCCTTGAGAGGGCGGCGTCCTAAACCGCTAGACGACGGAGCCACATAAGCGCTTTGGAATCGTAATGGCTGGGGTGGAAGGAGTCGAACCCTCACATACGGCACCAGAAACCGCTGTCCTGCCATTAGACGACACCCCAACTTACTGCCGGTGCGTCTCTTGCTGTTCTGCAAGGCGCAAGCGCAGGAAAGTATATTACGCGCATTTCCCTATGCCGTCAAGCCTTTATTTCAACTTTTTTGAAAAATTTGAAAGGGAACGGCGATACATTACTCTTATCAGGAGTTTTGCCACATATGATCAAGCGGCCCGCTCCCCTTTCCCAGATCGAGGCCCGCCGAGAGTGCGCCCGTGAGGTATTCCTTGGCAGCCGCAACCGCGTCGGAAACGGATAACCCACAGGCAAGACCGCATGCGATGGCGGAAGAAAGCGTGCATCCCGTCCCGTGGGTGTTGCTCGTCGGAATCGCCTCATGGCGGAACCAGTGGACCTCGCCCGAACGGGTTGCGAGGACGTCGTTGGCGTCGTGGGCACCGTGCCCTCCCTTCACCAAGACGTTGACCCCAAGCGAGCGGGCAAGGCTTACAGCCGCGCGCTCACATGATTCCTCGTCCGACAACTCGCAACCGCAAAGGACCTGTGCCTCGGGAATGTTCGGGGTGATGACGCTCGCCCGGGGAAGAATCTCCTCGATAAGCGCCGACACCGCGTCTTCGCCGATAAGGCGCGCGCCGCTCGTCGCCACCATGACGGGATCGACCACGATGTTTTCCGCATGCCACTTGTCGAGGCCGCCGGCAATCGCGCGGATGATCTCGGCCGACGACACCATGCCGACCTTCACCGCATCGGGGCGGATGTCGGAGAAGACCGCGTCGATCTGCTCCGAGACGAACGCGGCGGGCACCTCGTGCACCCCCGTTACCCCAAGCGTATTTTGCGCGGTGAGCGCGGTGATGACCGTCTCGGCGAACAGGTGATGCGCCGCTATCGTCTTGATGTCCGCCTGAATGCCCGCGCCGCCGCTTGAGTCCGATCCGGCTATGCTCACGACCGCCTTCATGCGCGCCCCCTACTTCTCGAGCAGCGCTACGACGTCGTCGGTAGAAAGAACGCAGGCGGCATAGCAGGTCTTGAAGTACTCAAGCCCCTCCTCCTGGTTCCCCACAAGAAACGTCGCCGTCGCGTCGCCCGCAACGATAAGGTTGTAGTTGTTGAAGTACGCGTCGGCAAGCGTATGGCGAACGCAGATGTTAGTATCCATTCCCGTGCAAATGAGCGTGTCGACGCCGAGCTCGTCGAGCAGAAGGCGCAGTCCCGTCTGGAAAAACGCGCTGTAGCGGCGCTTCTCGATGGTGAAATCGCCCTCCTTGGGGTCAAGCAGCGGCGAGGTCTGCGCCTCGGGGGTGCCGGCGATGCCGTGATCGCCCCAGAGCAGCAACTCGCGATCGAGACCGGGGATATGGGCGTCGTTCGTGAAGATGACGGGGATGCCTGCGCGCCGGGCAGCCGCCGCAATGCGGGCGGTGTTCTCAATTGCGGGCAGAAGCGTCTGCTCGAGCGGGGTTCCCGTCGGGTCGCCAAGCTCGTCGATCACGAGCAGTGCCGTCTTCTTCGCATCGAAGTTCGCGAGGTCGAACAGCTCGTTGTTGTTCTCGTCTCCAAGCATTGCGTCTCCCTTCGTCGTTTACTATTCGTTGTCGAGATCGATGACCAGGCCATCCATAATCTTGTTCACCGTGCGGACCGCGCACATCTTGCCGCACATCGTGCAGGTCCCCTCGTTTTCGGGAGGGGCGCTCTCAAACACCTTGCGCGGGCGCACCGGGTCGATCGCAAGCGAGAACTGCTCTTCCCAGTCCATGCGACGACGAGCATCCGACATGCGCGCATCGCGCTCGCGCGCGCCCGGGATACCCTTCGCGATGTCTGCCGCGTGCGCTGCGATCTTCGTCGCGACAAGGCCCTCGCGCACATCATGGGCATCGGGAAGGCGAAGGTGCTCGGCAGGCGTGACGTAGCACAGGAAGTCCGCGCCGGAGCTCGCCGCGATGGCCCCGCCGATAGCTGCGGTGATGTGATCGTATCCAGGGGCGATATCGGTCACGAGCGGGCCGAGCACGTAGAACGGCGCGTTGTGGCACAGACGCTTCTCGAGCTTCATGTTCGCCGCAATCTCGTCGATCGCCATATGCCCCGGCCCCTCGACCATGACCTGCACGCCAGCATCCCACGCGCGCTTGGTGAGCTTGCCGATCTCGATAAGCTCGGAGATCTGGCCGGCATCGGTCGCGTCGTAGTTGCAGCCCGGGCGCATCGCGTCGCCGAGGGAAATGGTCACGTCGTGCTCGTGCAGGATATCGAGCACCTCGTCGTAGTACTCGTAGAACGGGTTCTCGTTGCCCGTCGCCTCCATCCACGCGAAGATGAGCGAGCCGCCGCGCGACACCACGTTCATGAGCCGCCCCGTTTCCTTGAACGATTCGATGGTGCGGCGATTCATGCCCGCATGGATTGTGACGAAGTCGACGCCGTCCTCAGCGTGGCGGCGAACGACGTCGAGGAAGTCCTCGGCAGTGATGGAGATGAGGGCCTTCTCGAGGTAGCCTATGGCGTCGTACATGGGGACGGTGCCGATCATCGCAGGCGACTTCTCGATCAGCCGCGTGCGGAACGACTGCGTCTTCCCACTGTTCGACAAGTCCATGATCGCCTCGGCGCCAAGCTCGAAGGCGATGTCGACCTTCTCCCATTCGACCTGCTCATCGGCAAGATCGCCCGAGATACCCAGGTTCACGTTCACCTTCGTGCGAAGCCCCTCGCCCACGCCTTCGGGAGAAAGCGACGTGTGGTGGATGTTCGCAGGGATGGCAATGCGGCCGGCTGCGACCCCCTCGCGGATGAACTCGGGCGCGCGGCCCTCCTTTTCAGCGACAATGCGCATAGCGGGCGTGATTTCCCCTGCGCGCGCGAAATCGATCTGCGTGATTTTGGTATGCGAAACTACCTGGCTGTTCGCCATTATCCGACTCCCTTCGTTGGCATTATCCACATCAGGTTTCGGGTCGAAGCGAAAGCGCGCTTCCTCTCAGCCCGCCGCGCAGCATAGCGCCACATGCGAGCTCCCCGGTTATGCAAAGATGCTAGGCGAATTATACGACAGAGGGAAAGGTCCGCCGCGCGATCGCCGAAAAGCCGACAAGCGTCACACGGTGGCGGGCGACGGCGCGGTGGCAGCTTCGCCCGTCGCGAGCGGATAGAAGACGTAGAGCGTGCCCTCCTCGACGCTCACCGCCGCCGGCTTCCCCGTAAGCTCGTTTGAGAGCCCAAGCGACGTGCGGTTGGAAAGCGGCTCGTCGTCGAGCGAGTATTCCAGGCCGCGCTCGATGACACCGCGCGCCGTATCGTTCGCCGAGAACACCGACACCACGCCCGTATCGAGCCCCTCGGGCAGCTCGAAGACGTCGGGCCCTGTGACGCAGCGCACCGCGAAGTCGTCTCCTACCCCCGTGACGTAGATGCCCCGCTCGGAGTAGCGCGCGAACAGCTGCAGGTTCGCGATCGTGTGGTCGAGGCGCTTTGCGAGCGCACCGTAGACGAAGAGCTCCTGGTTGTCCCAGAAGACGGCTTTCTCCATAGCGAGCTCCATGTCGCTTTTGTCCTTCTTCACCGGATGACGCGACACGCGACGACACCGGGGCACGTAGCCAAGGGAGTCGAAGTCGCCGATCGCCATATCGGCTTCGCGCCCGATTGCCTCGAGGGAGGCAAACCCGGCATCGACTGCGATTACGAAATCGAAGGCGCCTGCGGCGTCCATCGCCTTGAAATGCTCGGCGTTGAAGTCGACCGCACCGACAAGCGCACAGGTTCCCATGGTTGATTTGTCCTTTCCGTCACTTTGAGCATGCTCGTGGTACACTATTATACGCGAGTGGGCCTGACGGTCGCGCGCCGCAAGGCGTGAGGAAAGTCCGGGCTCCAAAGGGCAAGATGCCAGCTAACGGCTGGGCGGGGCGACCCGACGGATTAGTGCCACAGAAAAGAAGACTCCCTCTTTTGAGGGAAAAGCTGAAACGGTGCGGTAAAAGCGCACCAGCGCGTCGGCAACGGCGTGGCTTGGTAAACCCCATCTGGAGCAAGCGCAAATAGGAACGCGATACGGTGCCCTTCCGTGCGCTCGGGTTGCGTGCTTGAGACGCGTGGCGACACGCGTTCGAGATAAATGGCCGTCCCAACGACAGAACCCGGCTTATCGACCCACTCGCGCTTTGAGGCGCAAAGCCCGCATCAGGGCATGAAAAAGGGGCCGTTCGCTTTTGAACTGCCCCTTTCGCGTTTCTTGGAAGATTCCCCTAGTCGAGCTCGTCGAAGGAGAAGTCATCGTCGGCGTCACCGAAGCCCGAAAGGTCCTTCTCCACCGCGGAGGGCATGGGGGTTGCCGCCGCCACGGCGACGTTGCCCGTCTGAGGGGTGGAATACGCCACAGGCTCGGCGTTCATGGGAACCTGGACCTGCGCCGTCGCATCGGTGGTGTCGGCGTAGTGCGCCGCAGCGACGGAAGCCTGAGAGCCGCCGCCGATCTCGGCGAGCTTGCGAGAAGCGTCGTTGATGAAGTCGGTGAGAAGTTCCTGATACTCCTCGCGCGCGTCCTCGCGATCGTCCTCGAGCTTGCGAATGGCATCGATGACGTCCTGCTTGTCGTTGTTGGCGCGGTCGATGATGCGCTGAGCCTCGTCCTTCGCGTCCTGAATGGTCTCGGCCGCGGTGTTGTTGGCCTTCGCGAGAATCTCGTCAGCGGAGCGCTGCGCGATGATGAGCGCCTGCGCGATGGCGTTGCCGTCAGCCTGCTTCTCTTCAAGCTGCAACTCGAGCTCGCGGATGCGTGCATTTGCCTCGTCGAGTTCCTGCGAGAAGTCCTGAGCCGGAGCAGACGCAGGCGCCGGCGCGGCGGCAGGGGCTTCCTCGATCGGCTTCGCTGGCGTGTCAAACCCGTCGAAGCGCGAATCGTTCAATTGATCCTGCAGGTCGGCGATCTGGTTGTTGAGATTATCGATCTCATCGGCGACATGCTCGAGAAACACATCGACTTCGTCGACGTCGTATCCCTTGCGGTCAATCGAGAAACTTTGGTTGTGGATTTCAGCCGAGGTGATAGCCATTCATCTTCCCTTCGCCAGCAAAGCCTGCATCTTTACAGCAAGCCTATCAGCAGTCTTACACCAAATTGTAATACAAGCAACGCAACGATTGGACTCACGTCCACCATTCCTCCAATCGGGGGAATGAACTTCTTGAAAAGGTTGAGATACGGATCGCAGATCTTGCCGAGGACCGTGTTGATGTCGGCAAGGATGCCGCGATCAGTCGGGAACCAGGACAGCATGACGTACACGAAGATGAGCATCGAGTACACGTCGGACAGCGATACGATCAGGTATTTCAGGCTCAGCACGAGATAGCCTCCCCAGCTGCGCGTTTCACGCTCGAGATGTTCACCACGTTATAGCACTCCCTGGTTTCGGAGCGCGAGCTTCTCCGCGTCGGTTAAGGCGTCGCCCTTCGTGATCGCGAAGACTTTGTCCCCGACGCATTCCACCCCCGCATCGAGCGCACTCGAGACGCCGAAGGAGAAATCAAGGATGCGCTTGGAAAGCGAGTCGGGCGTGTTGCGAAGCGCGAGGATGACCGCATCGCCGCCTTTAAGAGCCCGGGCGATTTTCTCGACCTCGCCGTAGCTCGCCGGCTTGAGCACCGTGCACGAGCGCTTTGCCACATAACGCGCGCCCTGCGCCTGGGCGTAGGCGGACTGGGGATCGTAAGCGGAGCTCGCCTGTACCGAAGCCTTCCGCGCAGTTTCGCTCATTGCCGCGGCGGCGCTTGATTGCGCGGGCTGGCGCGTAAAGGCGCCGAGAGAGCCTTCCGCGGACGCGCTCGTCGCACCGGACGTGACGCCCATATGCGAGGACGGGGTCGTGGTCGCGGCATGCTTGCCCGTCGGCTTCGCCTCGCCCGCCGTCGGCTCGAACAGCGAGTTCAGCCCTTCGGAGCGGGTCGGACGCGAAGCGGCTGCCGCAACGGCGGCCGAGCCCTCCGGCGTCATCGTCGGAGGCAGCGAGCTGTCGACAGTGGTGCGCTCACCGCGATACGGGGTGTGCGCTGTCGTCATGCGGCGCGCGCTGGACGTGGAGGTACTCGATGAGCCCTCCCCGCGCGAGTGCGCACGCACGTCGTTGATTGATACCAGATTCGAGATGGTGGAATTCGAGCGAGCACTGCGAGTCGTTACCGGGGCGTAAGGATCATAGTCGTTTTCGGAGTCGTCCGCGTATTCAGCGTATTCCGAGTAATCTTCCTCGTAGTCGCCGTAGTCATCGTCGTAGTCGTCGTACCGGTCGTTCGAGCGACCGCGCACGGCACCGCCGCCGAAACCGAGTTTCGATTTGAGTTCGTCCAACATGCCTTAACTCCGTTTCCTTTCTTCCTGGCAGCTCCAGTAGTGGGTTGTCCTGCATCGTTTACAAGCCGCTTTGCGTGCTAACCGCACGTCAGGGGTGGAAGGAGGCGACCTAAAACGAGTCGCTGAAAATCGCCCGTCCGATGCGAACTATGGTAGCGCCCGCACGAACCGCCTCTCGCCAATCTTCGCTCATGCCCATAGAAAGTTCATCGAACGCCTCGGCGCTTGGCGCGGGGAGGGAGGCGCGAACCTTCTCCGCAAGCTTCGCCAAACCCTCGAAGCAGCGGCTTGCGATTTCCAAGTCGCCTTGCGGGGCCATCGTCATGAACCCACGCACGCGCACGTTGGGAAGCGTCTCGCACACATCAACGAGAGCCTCTGCCTCATCGGGCGAGACACCGCTTTTGCTTTCCTCGCCCGAGACGTTCACTTCGATAAGGATGTCCTGTACGATTCCCTTCTCGCGGGCGACTTCGTCGATCTTGCGCGCATGCTTCTCCTGATAGACGGAGTGGATAAGCGATGCGGAGTCGACGATATCGCGGATGCGCCGCGACTGGATGTTGCCGATGAAATGCCAGTGGGCATCGGGGAACGCCTGTGACTTGGGAACGATCTGGTCGGGTCGGTTCTCGCCGAAGTCCCGCGCACCTGCAGCGTACGCCTCCCCCACGCCCTCGACGCCGACCGTCTTGGAGACCGCGACGAGTCGCACCTCTTTGGGGTCCCTCCCCGCAAGGGCGCACTCCTGCGCAAGTTCCTCTTCGACCTTTTCATAACGCTCGGCTATTCCCATTGCCATAAACTCCTTACCTTGAACGGAAAGCGAGTGCACCATGGCGACCGCATACGCCGCCCGACGCACGATACGAGAAGAACCTGTCGGGCTCGCACTTCGTGCAGGCGTGCGCAGACGCAATCCGCTCGCGCGAAAGGCCCGCCGATTCGAAATCGAGGATGAGCGCCTCTTCCAAATCGACATGGTGCGCATCGGGCACGCAGCCTGGCCCGATCTCGCTTGCGAAGCGCTGCGCCACATCGGGCCCCGTCTCGAAGCACGATGCGCAGATATGCGGTCCGATATAGGCGTTGAACTCGGAAGGAACCGGGGCATCATACCCGAGCTCGCGCGCATCGAGAGCGGCGAGGCGCTTGCAAGCTGAAGAGGCGATACGCGCCACGGCTCCGCGCCACCCCGCGTGGACCACCGCCACACGCCCCGTCGGCGATACGATGATCACGGGAACGCAATCAGCGAAGCAGAGGAGCGCAGCGACGCGAGGGCAGGAAACAACGAGCCCATCGGCACCCGCATCCGCGGCATCTTGGATGCCACACAGCGCTTCGGGGTCGGACGTCTCGATGTTCACCAGGTCGGTTCCGTGTACCTGGTTGGGCACGACGAGCGGCATATCGGGCTCGCTGAGCGCGCAAAGGAGCGCACGTCGGTTTCCAAGGACGACATCGCGGTCGTCGCCAACATGAGTTCCCAAGTTAAGGCTTGCGTAATCGCCCTCGCTTGCCCCTCCCGCACGGCCTGTGAAGGCAATACGAACCGACGACGCGCCATACAACGCGTCGTCGGTGAAAATCGGGATCGAATCGATTGTTCGGGCAGCGAGGTGCGGCAACGGCAGGCTTGATGCCACCATAGCCGATTACCTCCTTAGCGCTGACGCCTCAAGAAATCAGGGATGTAATCCTCGTCGGCGAAGCGGCCTGCGCTCGGCGTGGTCGAGAAAGTAACCGGAGCGCTGCTCGGCGCCGGGGTCGGATCCGTCGACGCGAACAGATCCTTGCGCGAGAAATCGAGCGAAGACTGCTGCGGGGCATTCATCTTGAAGCCGGTGGCGATGACGGTGATACGAACCTGATCGCCCATCGACTCGTCGATGATCTGGCCGTAGATGATGTTTGCATTCTCATCGGCGCATGCCTCGACGGTGCGCGCAGCCTCGTCAACCTCGGTCAGCGTGAGGTCGGGACCGCCAGCGATGGAGAACAGCACGCGGGAAGCGCCCGCGATGGATGCCTCGAGCAGGTTGGAGTTGGTCGCCTGCTGCGCCGCGTCGAGCGCGCGGTTCTCACCCGTCGCGATGCCGATGCCCATCATCGCCGTGCCCGCGTCCTTCATGACCGTGCGGATGTCCGCGAAGTCGAGGTTGATAAGGCCCGGGATGGTGATGAGATCGGTGACGCCCTGGATGCCCTGGCGCAGGGTATCGTCGGCGATGCGGAACGCATCGAGCATGCTCGTCTTCTTGTCGACGATTTCAAGCAGTCGGTCGTTCGGGATGACGATGAGCGTATCGACCTTCTGAGAGAGCAAGTCGATGCCCTGATCGGCCTGGTTGCGACGAAGGCGCCCCTCGAAGGAGAAAGGCTTCGTCACGATGCCGACGGTCAGCGCGCCGATTTCCTCGCGCGCGATTTCTGCGATGATGGGAGCGGCGCCCGTACCCGTGCCGCCGCCTTCGCCAGCAGTGACGAAGACCATGTCGGCCTCGGCGAGTGCCTCGCGAATTTCTGCACGCGACTCCTCGGCTGCCTGGCACCCCACTTCGGGGTTCGCGCCCGCACCGAGACCGCGCGTGAGCTCGTCGCCGATGTGGATCGTCTTATCGGCGTCCGACATGAGCAAAGCCTGGCGATCGGTGTTGACGGCGATGAACTCGACGCCCTTCACGCCCGCTTCAACCATGCGGTTCACGGCATTGGTACCGCCGCCGCCTACGCCGACGACCTTGATGACCGCCAAATGCTCGGAACCTATTGTGTTTGGCATTGTATCCTCCACACCTGCTGCGATTAAAATGCTGCGTTTCCCACTGTGGGTGCAGTTTTACCTGCGTTATTGTACACGATGATACCTCGATTGCAAATTGCACGGGTCGAGGCCTTCGGCCGAGTCCATGAAAGTGCCACTATTGGGCTACTTTACAAGGACCGCCACGTCGGGCGATCGACCACGCGCACGTTGATGTAGGCGACCTTGCCCGGGTTGTCGTTGAGAATCTGCAGGCACACTCGCTCTTTCTCGCGAATGTTCTGGGCGGGTCCGAACGCGATCTCCACGCCGCCTTCGAGCGTGAGCTTCGTTGATTCCGCATCGGTCGCGGATACGGTCTTCACCTGGTTGGCAAGATCGGTCGTCATACCGGAGACGATCGCAAGCGCGTTGTTCACGTTTTCGTCGGTGCACTTCGTCCCGGTTTCCGCCGAGGTTCCATAGGGCACGTCGGTGATGTGGAGCGCGTTTTGCGCATCGTCGTAAATGCGCTGGTTGAGCGATTGGCCGAGCTGAGTGTCCTGGTCTGGAATGGCCATAAGCCACATCCCGTCCGAGGAGATCGCCCAGGGCTGGGTCGACTTCGCATCCGATGTGGGAACCTCAACGACCGCGGCCACTGTGCGCTCGGTCACGACGATCTGGAGCGTATGGGGGAAGATGCGGTTGCACGAGACGCTTTTCACCCACGCATCGCGCAGAAGGCTGTCCTCAATCGCCTTCGTATCGACGCGCAGAAGCGTCTCGCCCTCGGGCACCGACACGAGCGCCTGCAGATCGGACTGGGTGAGGTGCTCGACGCCTTCGACTTTGACCTCGTCGATCGAGAAGACGCTCGAGAAGTACAGGACCGCGGCGCAGGCAATGAGTGCGGCGATCGCCCCGAGGACGACCCCGAGCTTCACGAGATGGCGATGGTAGCTTGCGCGCACGCGCTCGGCGCGGCTTGCGCGCTCGATGTCGCCCACGCTTCGGGAGCGATAGCGCACCGAACCGCCCTCAACCGCGCGCCCACCTTGGACGGAGCGCGGCATGCCCGAGCCCGGCGTGCGCGACGACTGTGGACGCGCAGAGGACCGTGGGCGCGGGGCCGGTGCGTTTTGGGGACGCCTATTCGAAGCCGAGGAGCTTGACTTCCGGCTTGAGCGCAACGCCATAAGCTTCCATTACCTTCCCCTGGACAAGTTCGATCAACGACAACACATCGCGGGCCGTCGCATTCCCCGTGTTCACAATGAAGTTCGCATGGACATCGGAGATGCGCGCGCCGCCGACGGCACTACCTTTGAGCCCCGCACGCTCGATCAAGTCGCCTGCCGACGCACCTTCGGGGTTCTTGAAAACGCTTCCGCATGAGGGCTGACGCAGTGGCTGGGTCGCCTTGCGGCGCTTGAGCGAGGCCTCCATCTTCCCCCTAATGTAGAAGGGATCGGCGGGCTCCATGTTGAGCTCGCACTCGACCAGTATCTCGTCGACGGGAAACGACGAGCAGCGATATCCCCACTCGATCTCGCTGCCGTGGCGACGCACAAGGCCCCCCTCGGCCGAGAACGAGGTGACGCTCTCCACGCGCGCTCCGAGCCATTCGTCTCGAGAGCCGGCATTCATGCGCAAGGCCCCGCCGACAGACCCCGGCGTGCCCACTGCGAACTCGAGCCCCGCGAGCGAGCGGCGAAACGCCTCCTGCACAGCAGCGGAAAGCGGCACGCCGGCGCCGAGCATGAGACGCGATTTCTCCTCGTCGTAGCGCATGCTGCGGAAGTCGCGCCCGAGCACGATGACCGCCGCGTCGACGCCCTCGTCAGCGACGAGCAGATTCGAACCCCGACCGACGATGTACCATTTCTCGCCCACAGCCTTGCAGGCGTCGAGCACGCGTGCGAGCGCACCTACCGAGTGGACGCGCGCGAAATAGCGTGCCGGCCCGCCGATGCGGTAGGTGGTATGGCGAGACATGGGCTCGAATGGGTTGATTTCCCCGTCGAAGCGCTCGTCGACGAGCAGCGCCTCGAGCGGCGAGGCGTGACGTGCGACCATGAGTTACTCCCCCGCACCAGCGTCCGCCGCGCCAAGCGCTTCGACAAGCTGCGGGCCGATCGCCGTGACGTCGCCCGCGCCCATTGTGATGACCAAATCACCCGGCTTTGCAAGGGCGGCCATATGGGGCACGACGTCGAGGCGGCGCGGAACATAGCTTGCCGCAGGATGCCCGCTGTGGTCGAGCACGACGTTGAGGAAGGTCTTGCCCGACACGCCGGGGACCGGCGCCTCGCCGGCAGGGTAGACGTCCATGAACGTCACCGTGTCGGCATCGTCGAACGCTGCGCCGAACTCGTCGTGGAGCACCTCGGTGAACAGCGGGGCACGCGAGTAGCGGTGCGGCTGGAACAGCACGTGAACATGGTTGAAATCGAGCGTCTTAGCAGCGGCGATGGTTGCCGCTATCTCGGTAGGATGGTGGGCGTAATCGTCCACGACGGTAACGCCCTGCGCCTCTCCCACCAAGTCGAAGCGACGACGGACGCCCGCGAAATCGGCGAGCACGCAGGCCGCCTTCTGCACGTCGAGCCCGAGCGCCCAGATGAGCGTGAGCACCGCCGCGGCATTGAGCACGTTGTGCACACCGGGATTCTGCTTAACCTTGCCTTCGACCCGCGTACCGTCGGGAAGCTCGAGCGTGAAGGAAGAACCCACGCCATGCGGGCCGTAAGACACGACGCGCGCGTCGCATTCCTCCCCCAGACCATACGTGATCGCGCGGGGGTGCACCTCGCGCGCCGCGCAGACGAGCGCTTCCTCCTCGCCGCACACGACGACGGGGCCGTCCTCGGGGACGGAAGCCATGAACTGCTTGAACTTTTCGAAGATCTCGCCGAGGTCCTTGTAGTGGTCAAGATGGTCGGCCTCAATATTGGTGACGATGACGCCCGCGGGAGAGAGGAACGTGAACGACTTGTCGGACTCGTCGGCTTCGACCACGTAGTACTTTCCCGTGCCGGAATGCGCGTTAGTCCCGTAGGAGCGGACGATGCCGCCGATGAGGAACGTCGGGTCGAGGCCCATGCCGTCGAGCGTACTCGCGAGCATGGAGGACGTGGTGGTCTTGCCATGCGTGCCCGCCACCGCGAGCGTGTCGAGCCGCTCGCCCAAGCGCGCGAGCATCTGGGCACGGTGGATGACGTTGAGGTTGCGGCGGCGTGCCTCTTCGAGCTCGGGGTTGTTGTCGAGGATTGCCGTCGAGATGACGACGGTGACATCGTCGCCTTCGGGCACGTTCTCCGCCGCCTGGCCGATGGCCACGGGGATGCCGTAGCTTTTCAGCTGCTTGGTGTAGCGGCTCTCCTTGATGTCCGAGCCGGTGACGACCATGCCCTGGTCATGCGCCACATGCGCGATACCGCTCATGCCCACGCCGCCGACGCCGATGAAATGCAAACGTTCAGTGCTCATAGTGATCGATCCCACCCGTTGGTTTCCCGTTATTCCAAAGAGCCTATTGTAGTCCATGGTCAGCCGAAGACGCGGCGCCCATCACAACATCAGCCAATTTCGCCGCCGCATCGGCAGTCTTCTGCTCACGAGCGGCCGCGGTCATGCCCGCACGCACATCCGCGTCGTCGATAAGCGAGAACACGAGCTGCGCAAACTTGTCCGAGCCCACCTCGGCGTCGGGAATCATCTCCGCGCACCCCGCCGCAACGTAGGCGCGGGCGTTCGTAGTCTGATGGTCGGCCGTCGCATGGGGGTACGGCACGAGCAGCGCCGGGATGGCGCGCGCCGAGATCTCGGCCAGGGAAGTCGCACCTGCGCGCGACACGATGGCGTCGGTCGCGGCGAGCGTCTCGCCCATGCGGTCCTGATACCCCATGACGTGCCAGCGCTTCGCCTCCTCCTCGGTGAGCGCGAGCTCGGCCGTCGTGCGATCGAGATCTTTAGGGCCCGTGATATGCACGACATGCAGGTTCTCCCGCGAGAGCAGTTCGGACTTGAGCGCTGCGATTCCCTCGTTGAGCTGGCGCGCGCCCAGGCTTCCGCCGAAAACGAGCAGCATGAGCGCATCGTCGGGTATCCCGAACATCCGGCGGCCTTCCTCGCGCGTTGCAAGCAGCACCTTCTTGCGCACCGGGTTGCCTGTCACGTGCACCTGAGTGGCAGTCGGAATGGCAACGCCCTCCTTCGCACACTCGTAGGTCAAACACACCGCACGTGCCTTCTTGGAAAGCTCCTTGTTCGCAAGGCCCATGACGGAGTTCTGCTCATGGACGACCACGGGGATGCCCATCTGCTCGGCCGCACGGGCGACCGGAATAGAGACATACCCGCCGAAGCCAACGACCGCGCTCGGCTCGATCTCGGAGAACCAGCTCTTGGCTTCCTTCGTCGAGTGAGAGATGAGCTTGAGCGCCTTCACGAGCGAGAGGGGATGTTTGCGGTTGAAACCGGACGCCTCGAAGGGCTGAAATGCGATGCCCGCTTCGGGCACAAGGCGCGACTCGACCCCGCGCGGCGTGCCAGCGAAACGCACCTCTACCCCCCGCTCTTCAAGCACCTCGGCGAGCGCAAGCGCAGGATTGATATGACCAGCGGTTCCCCCGCCCGACAGTACGACGAGCATACGACTACCTCCTTCGAGAAGACGACCGCCCTGCAGCCGTCTGAGATTCCGTGCGATTCGATGCGGCCCTCTGCGCGCGGCCGCCACCGTAGGACTGCTCCCGCGCGGACCTGCGAGCCCCCGAGCGGGCAGCGTCTCGCGGGCTATCGCCTACGCCGTCCTCCTCGCGCCTGACGACGCGCAGGCTCGAGCGGCGTCGATCGAACTCGTCGGAGGAGGCCGCATCGCGCGACACGGACAGGATAAGCCCCACCATGATGAGCGATGCCAAAATGGATGAGCCTCCCGACGAGATGAACGGCAGGGGCTTGCCCGTCGTGGGGAACACGCCGATGGCGCACGCGATGTTCAGAAACGCCTGGAAAACGAGGGCGATCGTGAGCCCGCCCGCAATCATCATGGAGAAATCGTCGCGCGCAGCGCGGGCGATGAGCGTGCCGGTGTAGAGGACGCCCAGAAAGAGGGCGATAACGGCAAGGCAGCCGACCATGCCGAGCTCTTCGCCGATGACCGCGAACACGAAGTCGCTGTCGCTCGCGAAAAGATACTGGTACTTCTCATGCCCATTGCCGAGGCCGACGCCGAAGATGCCGCCTTCGGAAAACGCAAAATACGAGTGCATGATGTTGTAACCGCTGCCGTAACCGCCCTGGCCGTCGTCCCAAGGGTTGAGGAAGGACCAGCGGTCGGCGCGGTAACCCGTGCCGAACATGGCAATAAGGCCGAAAACGAAGATGGCGGCGAGGATGATGGCAAAAATGCCGATAGGAAGCTCACCGTACCACAGCACCGCAAGTATCGCCACGATGCAGATCATCGTGGTGCCCAGGTCGGACTGCGTTTTGTAGATAATCGCAAGCGGCACAAGCACGAGCAGGAAAAACCCCCCGAGGCAACGTCCCCCGCTGATCTCGCCCGAAACGAAATCGGCGTAGATGCGCGCGGAGACCAAGACGAACACGATCTTCGCGAACTCGGAGACCTGAATCGTCACAGGACCGAGACGCAGCCAGCGCTTAGCGCCGTAGTTGTCGACACCAACGAGAGCCGTCAGCAAGATAACGACGACGAGCAGCGCTAATGCCGCCCAAAGCCACTTAGTTCTCCATATCGACACCGGAATGAAGCGGTAAATCGCGAACGCGATAAGCGCACCGAAAACGGCATACATCACCTGGTCGGTCAGGCTTTTGAGCGCATCGACTCCATTGTTGATGTTCGAGATCGACCCCGCCGAGTACACCATCACGAACCCGATGAGCACGAGCGCGAGCACGCAGAGCAGAAAGCCGATGCGCGGGCCGTGTATCGATGCGGGGACGGCGTTGCGGGAACGCTGGGTTCTGGGCATGCGAAACTACCCCGCTATGCCTCTGCCGAGCGGACGGCGACAAGTTCCTTGAAGACATCGCCGCGCTGCTCGTAGCAGGTAAACTCGTCGAACGAGGAGCATGCGGGGGAAAGCAAGAGCACATCCCCCGGCGCAGCTGCCGCAAGGCCCGCGTCGAGCGCATCTTCCATATGATTCGCCGCGATGACGGCAAGCACGCCGTCCTCGCCAGGGCACTCGCCGCCGAAGGCCGCAAGGAAGCGCTCGCGCGCCTCGCCGAAGATCACGACGGCCTTCGCATGCTCATGGGCGGCGGCAACGAGCGGAGCGAGATCCGTTCCCTTGTCGTGTCCACCGAGCAGCACGATCGGGCGCGTAGAGCCGAAGGCCGAGAAAGCCTTGAGCGTCGCGTCGACGTTGGTTGCCTTGGAGTCGTTGTAGCAGGCCACACCGGCTACGCTGCCGCAGGGCTCGATGCGATGTTCGAGCGGCGCGAAGGAGCGAAGCGATTGGGCGACAAGCGAGTCGTCAATACCGAGCGCGAGCGCGCAAGAAGCCGCGACAAGCGCGTTCTCCGTGTTGTGTTCGCCCTTGATTTGCAGCTCGGACGCAGCGCACAACCGATGCTCCACGCCCCGAAGCGCAACCGTGAGCACGCCATCGGGCGCGACAAAGGCAGCGTTCTCGGATCCGCAGCGGGCACGCATGTCACCAGCGATCCCGTCTTTGGTGCCAACGGGGACATAGTCGAAGCCGCGCTCGTCAGGCGTCATGGTGCGTAGCTCGCGGATACGCGCGCGAACCGCGTCATCGGTCGCGCAGAGAACGGCGGTGGAGTTCGGGACTTGCGAGAGGTTCGCTATCACCTTCCACTTCGCCGAAGCATAAGCGTCAAGCGTCCCATGCCACTCGATGTGGTCGGGGGTGATGTTCAAGAGCACCGCAACGTTCGGGGCGAAGCGCGAAGTCGACTCGAGCTGGAATGACGACACCTCGGCCACGTACACGTCGGTATCTCCCGCAGCCACGCGAGCAATGCAAGCGTCGCCGATGTTGCCGACTGCACGCGCTGCAAGACCCGCATCTTCGAGCAGATGGGCGGCGATTGACGTCGTAGTCGTCTTGCCGTTCGTGCCCGTAATGGCGACCCACGTGCTCGACTCGTCGGATTCGCGCCACGCGAACTCGACCTCGCTCACCAACTCGACGCTCGCCGCCTTCGCGGACTGGAAGAATTCAGAAATCTCGGGAATGCCCGGGCTCGCGATGCACAAATCGAACGAGCCGCCGACAGCCTGCACAAGAGGGGCCACGGCGTCGTTTCCGAACTCGACCGCGGCACCCGCCGCCTTCGCCCGCTCGGCGTCGGCACGGGCCGCCGGAGTATCACCGCCCGCCGCCACGGCAAGCGCATCCACACGCGTGCCCAAAAGCGGCAACAGGTAATCGAGGGCCGCATGTCCGCTTTTGCCCAGTCCCAAAACAAGGACGCGCCCCAGATGCTCGGGCGCGTATTTCTTACCTTCGATCAGCATGGACGTTCCTTCCAAGAAAACCTGCATGCGCTACGCCACCGCCACAAGGGACTCGGCGAAATAGATCGAGAATCCGATTGCCGCTAATACGCCCGAAACGATCCAAAAGCGCACGACGACCTTCGTCTCGCTCCACCCTTTCTTCTCAAAGTGATGGTGCAAAGGCGCCATGAGGAAGATGCGCTTGTGCGTCTTCTTGTAGTAGAACACCTGGATCATGACGGAGAGCGCCTCGGCGACGAACAAGCCGCCGATGATGACCGACACGAACTCGGTCTTGGTGAGGACGGCAAGGCAACCGAGCGCCATGCCAAGCGCAAGCGAGCCGGTGTCGCCCATGAAGATATCGGCTGGATAAGAGTTGAACCACAAAAACCCGATGCATGCGCCGGCAAGCGCACCGGCCACGATGGCAGAGTCGAGCGCGTCGGTGCGGTAGGCAATCGCTGCCATGACGATCATGACGATCATGACCGTGCCAGCGGCCAAACCGTCAAGGCCGTCGGTCAAGTTCACGGCATTGCACATGCCCACGAGCAGGATGTTCACGAAGATAAGATAGAGCCACGGGATGGAGAAGTCGCCAATCTGCGTGGTCAGAATGCCAAAGTCGAGGTTCACGATAAACGGGATGTCGACGGTGGGCTCGATGCCGAGGAAGTTCACCGCGACAAGGCAGAAGACCGTCGCGATGAGGAACTGCCCGATAAGCTTCGCCTTCGGGGTAAGCCCGAGCGAGCGTTCCTTCACGACCTTCTCGCCGTCGTCGGCTAGACCGAGGGCGCCGGCAAGCACCGTCGCGATGACGAGGGCGAACGTCTCAGCTGAGGGCGTGCCGATGAGCAGCACTGTGACCACAACTGCGATCAGCATGATAAGTCCGCCCATCGTCGGCGTGCCCTGCTTCACGAGATGGCTTTCGGGGCCATCGGCGCGAACCTGTTGGCCGATATGGTACGAGCGAAGCGCGCGAATGAACGCCGGCATGAGCGCCATCGTGATCACGATGGAAAGCACGACGGCGAGGAACACGACAAACGTGGGATATTGCGAGAATATGTTGAACATCAGTCGACCAATCCTTCAACGACCCTCTCGAGACCAACGGAATGCGACGCCTTCACGAGCACCGCGTCCCCTGGCCCGACGAGCCCCTTCACAACTTCAAGCGCACCCGCTGCGTCAGCAGTGCGGAAAACACGATCTTCGGGCATGCCGCCCTCTTCGGCGGCCTCGGCGATAAGGGACCCCAAATCGCCCACGCTCACGAGCCGATCTATGCCGAGCGCTGCCGCAAGAGCACCCATCTCACGATGGCCCGCAGGACCGAAATCCCCCAGCTCGCCCATGTCACCGAGCACAGCGATGCGGGAACCCGTGACGTGCATCGCGGCGAAAGTATTGAGCGCCGCGCGCATGGAATCGGGGTTCGCATTGTACGCATCGTTCACAATCGTGAAGCCCTCGCGCGCCGTGAGCATCTCCTGACGCCCCGACTCGGGCTTGGCAGCGCCGAGCGCCTCGACGATCACCTCGAGGGAAAGCCCCGCAGCGAGGCCGACCGCCGCAGCAGCACACGCGTTGTGGACGTTGTGCAGGCCGGAGAGCGCAAGCGAGCAGGTAGCGCTCGCGCATCCCGCATCGCCCGAGAACCCGCGCGCGAAAAGGGTAAACGAAGCACGGCCCGCATCGTCGAGCGAAATATCAGACGCCCAAACCGCGCGCCCCGCACGCCACCCGCGAGCCGCATCCTCACGATAAGCGCCCGACCCGTCGAAGCACACCGCGCCGACTCCGCGCTCGGCCCCCCGAGCGCACTCCCACACGAAGTCCGACATATCGTCGGCGCCGTTCAGAAAAGCAACTCCGCCTTCGGGAAGCGCGGCGATGAGCTCGGATTTGGCGCGCGCGATATTCTCACGACTACCCAGCAGCTCGATGTGGCTCTCGCCGACCTGGGTGACAATTCCCCAATCGGGGCGCACGAAGGAGCACAGCGAATCGATCTGGCCGCTGCCGCGCATGCCCATCTCGACCACAACGTTGAGAGTGTCGGCATCGGCGGCAAGCAGCGTGTTCGGCACGCCGAGCTCGTTGTTCTGGTTGCCGCGCGTAGCCGTAACGCTCCCTGCGCATGCGAGCACGTCGCGCACGAGGTTTTTGGTTGTTGTCTTGCCGTTCGAGCCGGTAAGGCCCACGATCCGACCCTGCAAGCGCCCACGCCATACGCGAGCGAGATCGGTGATGGCGACCTGCGCGTCATCCACAAGAAGAATCGCCGCCCCGAGCTCTTGCACGCGGGCGACCACCTCATCGGGGAGGGACCGTGTGACGAGCACGCAGCGCGCGCCTGCGGAAACGGCGGCGAGAACGTAGTCGTGCCCGTCGACTCGTTCACCAGCAAGCGCGACATAGAGCGAGCCCTCGCTGGCAGTGCGGGAATCCCACGTAACGGACGCAATCTGAGCATCCGGGTTCGGAGCCGCGACAATGCGCGCAGAGACCGCCTCTGCGATTTCGGTTACGGAAAGTTGCAAGCTAGTTCGCCTCCGCTGCAGCGCCGACAAAACGGCGCTCAAGTTCCTCGCGCGCAACGACGCGGTCGTCGAAGGACAAGACCTCGTCGCCTACAAGCTGGTAATCCTCATGCCCCTTGCCAGCGATGAGAACCGACGTGTTCGCGTCGGCAAGCTCGATCGCGCGGCGAATCGCGCTGCGGCGATCGGGCACGATTTCATACTTGTCCTGGGAATCGCCCATACCGGCAACAATGTCGGCGATGATGGCGTCGGGGTTCTCGTGGCGCGGGTTGTCGCTCGTGACGATGGCGTAGTCCGCAGCAAGGGCCTTCTTCCCCATGAGCGGTCGCTTCCCCGCATCGCGGTTGCCGCCGCAGCCGAAGACGACGATCGTGCGGCCGTGGCCGAGCGCCATGATGGAGCCGAGCGCCTTCTCAAGCGCATCGGGGGTGTGTGCATAGTCGACGTATACCGACACGCCGCCGTCGTGGGGCGTGCGCACACGCTCAAGGCGGCCTGGCACGGGGCTGGCATCCTCCAGCGATTTCGCGATATCGGCCGCGGGGATGCCCAGCATGAGGCCGACGCCGAAGGCCGTCATGATGTTGGAAACGTTGAAGCGCCCGACGAGCGGGTAGGAGAACGCGATTTCCTCGCCGCGAACGGACAGCACGACATCGGTTCTCGCCACGCCGTAGTCGACCTTCACGGGGTGGATAGCCGCCGACTCATCAAAGCCGGTCGTCACCACCATGTCGCCCGCCTCCATGCAACGGCGGTTAAGCTCGGCTCCCCACTTGTCGTCGATGCAGATGACGCGACGAGCCGGATAGTCGTGCGAGAACAGCAGCGCCTTCGCCTCGAAGTACGCCTCGAACGTGTGATGGTAGTCGAGGTGGTCCTGCGTCAGGTTGGTGAACGCCGTCACCGAGAAACGCGTATCCCACGTGCGGCACAGATCGAGCGCATGGGAGCTGACCTCCATGGCGACGCAATCGCATTTCGCATCGCGCATGCGCGCGAACAGGTGCTGTAAGTCGCTCGACTCGGGAGTGGTGTGCTCGGACTTCTCGTGCACATCGCCGATGGTTGTTCCGACGGTGCCGATGACGCCCGTCTTCTTCCCCGCCATGCGCGCAATGTGCTCGACGAGATAGGTCGTGGTTGTCTTGCCGTTGGTTCCCGTGACGCCAACGAGCGAGAAGGTGCGCGAAGGGTTGTCGAAGAACTGCGCGGCGGCATAGGCGAGCGCCTTGCGCGAATCGGCGACGACGACCTCGGTCACATCGGTCGCGTCGGCCAGGTAGAGCTTGCGCTCCACGATGAGAACCTTCGCACCGCGGTCGATCGCGTCCTGCGCGAAGGAATGTCCGTCCACGGCGAGGCCCACGATGCAGAAGAACGCATCGCCGGGCTGCACGCGATCGGAGCGATAGGCGATGCCCGAAACCTCTTCAGATGGATTGCCGAGAATGGTGCAATTGAAGCCTTCGAATAAATCCGCACACGTTTTGGCCATGTTGTCTACCTCACTCCGGCTGAATCTTGTATCGATCGATGGCAAAGGCCATTATATCCTTAAAAACATTCGACACGTTTCCTTGGCTTGGGACCTCATTGAGTCCCACAAAACAAACTAATTGACTCGACGAGTCGGGCAAAAATCCCTCGAAGCACAGGTTGTAGACCCCTTGACGGTACACGCCGCCCTCCGCGATTTCCGCAGTCGAGGTCTTGCCTGCCACCGAGTAGCCCTCTATCTGGGCATTCTTGCCCGTACCATCGGTGACCACCGTTTTCAGCATGTCGGTGATGGTCGGGATGGCAGCCTTGTTCTCGATCACGTCCTCGGTATCGTAGGTAGGAATCTCACCTGTTTGCGGCTTGCTCACCAAGAAGTGGGGCGTCACCTCGACCCCGTCGTTGGCAAGCGCCCCGTAGAAGCGCACAAGCTGGAGCGGCGTCACTGCGACGCCCTGGCCGAAGCTTACGTTCCACCCCGTGATCGTGGCCCAGTTCTCGAGCGGCTGAAGCGTGCCCGAAGCCTCGCCCGGGTAGTCGACGCCCGTCTTCTCGCAGAGGTTGTACTTCTGGATATGCTCATAGAGCTTGGTAAACCCGTCAGTCATCTTCTGCACCGAAAGCGAGATGCCGACGTTTGAGGACTGGTCGAGGATTTGGCGGAACGAGAAGGTCTGGTCGGAGCGCTCGTGCGCGTCGGAGACCTTGTAGCCGTCGGCCTCGATCACCGCGGGGCAGAAGAGCGTGTCGTCAGGCGTCATCGCCCCCTCTTCCAAGATGGTCGTTGCCGACACCGTCTTGAACACCGAGCCCGGCTCGAAGGCTTGCGTAATCGGTTTTACCTGGTCGGAACTAGATTTCGCGCTTGTCATGTCGGAGGGGTCCATGTAGGGCAGCGAGGCGATGGCATAGATTTCGCCCGTGCCCGCGTCCATCACGACCGAGGAGCCGCCAGCGGCGGTCATGTCCTCGGCGGCCTCGGCGACGCGATTCTCCACATATTCCTGCAGCTCGATGTCAATCGAGATCATGATGTCCTGGCCGTCGACCGCAGGCGTCTCCTCCTTGACACCGCCAGGGATGGGAAGGCCGTTTTCCCCGCGCTCGGCGGTGTAGGTGCCTGGCGTGCCGGAAAGAATGTCGTTGTATTGCAGCTCGAGGCCTGTGATACCCTCGCCGTCGACATTGCAGTAGCCGATAACCTGGCCGCCGATCTGGCCGCAGGGGTATTCGCGCCGCGTGTCAGCGATGAAGTAGACGCCATCGAGGGCAAGCTTCTTCACCTCGGCGGCGGCATCGACATCCGCCTGGCGCTTCACGTAGACGAAGGTGGCGGACTCCTTCGAGAGCAGTTCCCGGTACGTCGACGCGTCGCCCCCGAGCACGTTGGCGATAGCCTGCGCCTCCGCCGCCGCGTCGGTGACCTCGGCGGGGTTCGCATAGATCGTCGTCGCGTCGACGCTCTTCGCGAGCACCGTGCCATTGCGGTCGTAGATAGTGCCTCGGTGGGGTGTGGTGGTGAACGAGATCGTGCGCGCCTCTTCAGCCATCGCCGAATAATGGGCCGACTCGATGATCTGGAGATATCCCAAGCGCAGGAAGAAAACTGCGGCAATGGCGGCAAAGATAAGCAGAAGGACGAAGGGGCGGTTCGAATTCACCCTCTCGGCGGCATGGCTGGCGTTGATGCGCTCGGCAGCGCCGCCAACCGCTCTCCCAATGGAGCCGCCGACGACACCAACAGCGCCAATGATGTTGGAAAGCGTGCTTTGAGAAGAAGCCGCCCCGCGAGAGGCGCGCTCATCGCGGGGGCTGCGCGAACTCCTCGTGTCGCGGGCCGCTCGCGACGAGTCCTGATCGCGCGATGGTCGCTGCGTGCGTGATGGGGAAGACCCGCGACGCGAGCGCTCGCTCGGACGGGAGCTGCCCCTGCCCTGCGAGCGAGTGCGGGACGATCGCCCCTTGCTGCGAGAAGTATTCGCTCTCCCCCCTTCGCGCCTGCGGGGATAATCCCCGTCGCGCATGTCGCGTCTGCGGTCGGTCATATCCGCCCGCTAGCTCCGCGCGGCGGCGGCCAGACTCTGGGAAAGCGAGAGATTGCCCGAGCCGTCGGTCGCGACGATGTCTTCGGGCAGCACGATTTTGCTGGTCGACTCGGGCGCAGCCATGCCAAGGGCGGTCGCCTCGGATTTGATGCGGGACGGATTGGAAAGGCTGCTCTGCGCCACCTCGAGGGAGCTGCCCTCGGAGCGCGCGGTGTCGATAAGGCTGTCGTAGCTCTTCGACTCGATTTCGACGTTGACAGCAGCAGCAGTAAGCGCGATGCGGGCGAAGGCCACGAGCGCAAGCACCACAAGGGCTGCCGCCACCACCCGGGCGAGCGCGATAATCGCCGGAGAAAGCGTCTCGACATGGGGCTTGCCACCAGGAACGACAGAGATGCGGGGGCGTTCAGGATAACGCTCGGGCACTCGCTCTGCGGCGCGCGTATATGCAGGTACAGCGCTCATGCCCCACCCCTTTCTTTCGTTTAATCGGCATTTCAGGCAACGACGCCCCCGAAGGGGCGACGTGGGTTCGCTATTCGGTTAGAGCTTCTGCGCGACGCGTAGCTTCGCGCTGCGGGCCCGAGGATTGCTCTCTATCTCCTCAGGCGTCGGAAGTATGGGCTTCCTCGTGACAACCTTGAGTATCGGCTCTTTTCCGCACACGCAGACCGGCAGGTCCGGCGGGCAGGTGCACCGGTTCGCCATCGAGGCGAACGTGTCCTTCACAATTCGGTCTTCCAGCGAGTGATAGCTGATGACGGCTATCCTGCCTTTCGGATTCAGCCAGCGGATGGCGGCGTCCAAACCTCGACGCAGCACATCCAGCTCCGAGTTGACTTCGATCCGAAGAGCCTGGAAGGTTCGCTTCGCGGGATGCCCGCCTGCGCGTCTGGCCGAAGCGGGGATGGCGGCCTTGATGACCTCCACCAGCTGCCCGCTGGTCTCGAACGGCTCCTTCTCGCGCTCGCGCACGATGAAGTCGGCGATTCTCGATGCCCACTTCTCATCCGAATAGGCGCGGATTATCCGAGTGAGATCTGCTGCGTTGTAGGTGTTGACGATCTCTGCTGCGGTTTGAGTTTGTGTACTCGGATCCATCCGCATGTCAAGGGGGGCTTCTTCTTTGAAGGAGAAGCCGCGTGACGGCGTATCGATCTGCACGGAGGAAACGCCGAGATCGAACAGGATAGCGTCGATTCCGGGCACCTCGGCAGAGGTGAGAAGTCCATCGAGTTCCCCGAAGTTGCCGTGAAGCAATTCGAGCGCGGGGCGAGTTTGCTCCGGCAGCGACTCAAGCTTCTTGCGAGCGGCGGCAAGCGCCACTTCGTCTTGGTCGATACCGATGAGCGTCCCCTCGTGCCCAAGCCGCTTCGCGACTTCGAAGGAATGCCCTGCCCCGCCGAGCGTGGCGTCCACGAACGTGTGCTGTGTTTGTAGTGTAAGTTGTTCGAGGCACTCGGCGAGCAGGACCGGTGTGTGCCGATATTCGCTTGTCATTTCGCTCACGTCTTACTCCGCTAGGTCGAGCAACATCGAGATATCGGTGTCGTCGATCACTTCGTCGTAACGCTTCGCGTCCCAGATCTCGAATCGACCGGTGTTGCCGATGACGACGACGTCCTTGTCGATGCCGCATTTCTCGCGGGCATCGGCGGGAAGCATGATGCGGCCGGTCTTGTCGACCTCCACGTCCTTCGCAAGCGACTTGAGTTTCAGCATGATGTGCCGGCACTCACGCTTGGTGGGGTGCTTCTTCTCGACGAACGAATCGAACAGCTTGGTGATCCATGCCTCGAAATCGGGAGTTTCGAACACGTAAAGGCATTCGTTGTCCAGATCCCTGGCGACGACGAGCTGGGCTGAAAGCACTTTGCGGAATTTCGCGGGGAGAGACACGCGGCCCTTGCCGTCGACCTTGAAGCGGTATTCGCCGTTGAGAACCACGTCGCGACGCGGCGCGACCTCTTCGGTTACCTCCTCGATCTGTTTGGCATCGTCCGTCATCTGTTCCCTTCGAAACCCTGCAGTGGCTTCCAATGCATTGCATTCTATCCCACAATCTCCCACTTTTCAATCATTTCATGGGATTCGATGCTCATTTTGGGCGCTCTGAGCTGCACAGTCTTCATCGAACGCGTCGGGCAGCGCAAGATATGGGGCGAAAAATAAAACGAGCCCAAGATATGGGCTGTGCATCGTAGTGGGGCGATGTGGGGGGTTTGTGTGGGTGTGGGAGAAAGTGGGGGCCGCGAACGGCGAGTAGCAGAGCACAACACGCCCGCCTCCCGATACTTCATGGATGGTCGGAGGATGCGGCCTCAACGCGCGGGTGCGCTTGGCATGCCCTGCGTCTGGGGAAACAACTCCGAATACAACCTTACGCGCGCGGGTGTGCTGCGAGGTATTCCTCGCGGATGTGCGAGCGGTCAACGTGCGTGTAGATTTGAGTCGTCGAGATGTCGGAGTGGCCGAGCATCTCCTGGATAGCTCGCAAATCGGCCCCACCCTCGAGGAGATGAGTCGCGAAAGAATGGCGCAGCGTATGCGGATGCAGGTTCGTGACGCCGATGGAAAGCCCGGCGCGTGCGACGATCTTGTGCAGGCTCTGCCGCGTGATCCTCCCGCCGCGCACGTTCAGAAACACCGCACCGCTCGATTTCCCGCGCCCTCCGTCAAGAACCCGGCGCGCGTCGTCGAGATACATCGACAGCGTGCGTAGCGCGGCACCGGAGATGGGGGCGACGCGCTCCTTTCCGCCCTTTCCCCGAATGCGAAGATACCCTTCGTCGAGCGCGAGGTCGGCAAGATTCAAACCGCATGCCTCGCTCGCACGCAGGCCGCACCCGTAGAGTACCTCAAGCAAGGCGTGGTCGCGCAAGGAGGCGGGCGCGGAATCATCAGCGCACTCCATAAGCGCGCTCACCTGGGCGATCGAGAGCACATCGGGCAAGCGGTCGGGAGTTTTTGGCACAGCGATCAGGTCAGCGGGGCTCGTGGCGATGACTTCTTCCCTCACAAGATAGCGGTAGAGCCCTTTAATCGCCGAAAGCCGACGCTTCACCGACGTGGGAGCGAACCCACGCTCGGAAAGGTCGGCTTCGTAAGCGGCGAGCGCCGCGCGATCGGCGTGGGCGACGGACCCTAGCCGATTGCGCTCCAGAAACGACGCGTAATCGGCGAGGTCGCGTCCGTACGCCTCGATCGTCCGCGGCGAGCGCCCGCGCTCGATGCACAGGCAGGTCAGGTATTCCGAAATCGGATCAACCACGGTATTTGCCGATCGCGGCGGCGTGCACAAAAGCGCTGAACAGCGGATGGGGGCGCGTCGGGCGGCTCTTGAACTCGGGATGGCCCTGGCTTGCGACGAACCACGGGTGGTCGGGAAGCTCGATCATCTCGGTCAGGCGGCCGTCGGGCGACACGCCGGAGATGACGAGACCTGCCTCCTGAAGGCGATCGCGGAAGGCGTTGTTCACCTCGTAACGATGGCGATGGCGCTCGTAGATGATCTCCTCGCCGTACGCCTCGAACGCGCGCGAGCCCGGGGATACCTTGCAGGGGTAGGCGCCCAAGCGCATGGTGCCGCCCTTGTCCTCGATGTCCTCCTGCTCGGGCATAAGGTCGATCACGGGGAATTCCGCTTGCTCGTCAAATTCGGCCGACGTGGCACCCGGCATGCCGGCAACATCGCGGGCGAACTCGCATACCGCTGCCTGAAGCCCCAGGCAGATACCGAGGAACGGAACCTTGCGCACGCGGGCATAGCGCGCCGCGGCGATCTTCCCCTCGAAGGCGCGCTGGCCGAAGCCGCCCGGCACGAGGATGCCGTCCATCGAGCCGAGCATCTCCTCGGCGTTGTCGTCGGAAAGCTCCTCGCCATCGATGAGGTGCACTTCCACGTGGCGTCCCTCGTGGACGCCCGCATGCCCGAGCGCCTCGATGACGGAGAGATACGCATCCGGGAGCGAGACGTACTTGCCCACAACCGCGATGTCGACCTGGCCCTCGCAGTTGTCCGCCGCCTCGAGGAACGACTTCAGCGGCGTCAGGTCGATCGGGCGCACCTCAAGCCCGAGCTTGTCGAGAACCTTCACGTCGAAGCCCTGCTCATCGAGGGCAAGCGGCACCTCGTAGATGGACGGCGAGTCAACGCAGGCGAGCACGTCCTCGGTCGCCACGTCGCAGAACAGCGCAATCTTCTCGCGCACCTTGTCGGTAATCTCGTGGTCGGAGCGGCACACGATGAAGTCGGGCTGCACGCCGATGGAGCGCAGCTCCTTCACGGAATGCTGCGTCGGCTTGGTCTTTACCTCGTGAGCTGCGGCGATGTAGGGGACGAGCGTCACGTGAACGAAGAGCACATCGCCCGGATCCTTCTCTTTCTTAAACTGGCGGGCAGCCTCGATGAACGGCTGGGACTCGATGTCGCCGATCGTGCCGCCGATCTCGGAGATGACGATGTCGGCGTTCGATTGGGAAGCGATGCGGCGCAAACGTTCCTTGATGGCCTCGGTCACATGCGGGATGACCTGCACGGTTCCGCCGAGGAAGTCGCCGCGGCGCTCGCGCGCGATAAGCGTCTGGTAGATGGAACCTTGCGTGAAGTTGGACTCACGCGAAAGGGACTCATCGATGAAGCGCTCGTAATGGCCCAAGTCGAGGTCGCCTTCATGACCGTCGTCGGTAACGAAGACCTCGCCATGCTGGAACGGGCTCATGGTGCCCGGATCGACGTTCAGGTACGGGTCCATCTTCTGCATGGTTACCTTGTAGCCGCGCGCCTTGAGCAGATGCCCCAAAGACGCCGCCGTGATGCCCTTGCCCAATGATGAGACAACGCCGCCCGTCACGAAAATATGCTTGGCCATGATTCTCCTTCTGCTGCGCAACCGAAATGCTATCCAACCACATGAGTTACGGCCTCAGGCTGCGCGAGCCGATACGCTCGGACGCGGCCAGGCGAACTCCAAACGTTCGTTCATTTTACTCGAACGGAAAAATCGCGCGGGGAGCGCGCCTGGCATTTAACACATCAGTAACGAAGAAGAACGGCGCACTACCCCAGTGCCAGAACGTCGCGCGCGAGGACGGTGACCATCTTCGCCGTCGCCGCACGGTCAGCCACGAATTGCGGAAGAGCATTGTTCGAGCCGTTTGCGGGGGAACCCGTCAAAACGCCTGCCTGGGCACACCAGGCGACTGCGTCGCGCGCCCAAGGCGAGATCGCGTCCGCATCGTCGAAGATGTCCAGGTTCGACAGATCGGCCGCGGTGTTCGCACCTGCGATCTTGTTCGCGTAGTTCGAGATCATCTTGGCGAGCTGCTCGCGCGAGACCTCCATGTCGGGCGCGAAATCGTTCGTCCCGTCCCACCCGTTCACGACGCCGACCTCGCGCGCCCAGGTAAGCGCCTCGCCGTAGAAGTCCTCGTAGTTCGCGTCGTCGAACTGAGGCTTGTCGGAGGTGACCTGGGGCTTGCCCGCCACACGCCAAAGGATGGTGACCGCTTCCGAGCGCCTCAGGCCGTTCGCAGGCCCAAACAGGGTCGTGCCCGCATAACCGGTGATGTAGCCGTGGTCGAAGACGTAATCGACAACACCCGAATCGACGAACCAGTCGCCATAGAAGCAGTCGCTGAAATGCTCGGAGGGAACGCGCCCGTCGTCGACGTCTGCCGACGCATACGAGATGCGCACGTTGCCCATCCAGTCGCCGTAGCGCAGCGTGAGCCCACGCGAGGAGAGCGATTCCGGCTCGAGGCCGGAAGTCCTATCGGGGTCTAAGATGATGAAGTTGCTGGTGGAGAGATTGTCCGGATTGTCCACGCCCTCGTAGCCGATGACGGTGACCCAGTGCTGCGAGCCGCTTCCCGTGGTTACGTAGAGGACGACCGGGTGGCCGTCGTTGATGGCGTTATAGAGCGTGCGGAGCACCTCCGCCTCGCTCTCGATGACGCGGCAGTCGAACTCGTCGGTCATGTTCTTGCCGTAAAACCCGCTCTCGCCGTAGGCGCCGCCGTTGTAGTCGAACTCCGCCCACGTGTGCACCGTGCCCGTCGTGATGGTCTTCGCATACGCCGCGGCGTAGCCCAAACACGACCCGCCCGTGTGCTGAAGCCCCACCTGGTTGATAAGGGCCTGGTCGAACTTGAGCATGCGCCCGTTCGACTGCAGCGTGATGCGGGCCTGGTCCACGCCCGACGAGGAACCATCGCTTGCCGCCAGAGCGACAGGCGGAAGAGAAAGCGCGGAGGCGAGGGCTATCGTGCAGGTGACGGCGACGGGGCCCTTGAGAATGCGAGACGGTCGAGAAGCCATGAAACCTCTTATCCGGACGAAAGGCCGCGCCCCTCGTCCTGCAGCGGGAATTCGCGAAACCCGCCGATCGCGAGAACAAATAACAGCGTCGATTGTAGCATGAGGGCCCCTTTTCCCCGCCCGCACCTGCGCGCCGCCTCCATAACGCCAGATGAGAGCTCCTGCCCTATACTAACCGAGAGGAAAGCATCAATGTGCGCCTCGTTCCCAATTGGCGCGCGCCCCGTTCCCGATTACGACCCCCACGCGACGGAAGCAGCCCCTTTGCATCTTTGAATCTTCGATTCGAAGCGCAAGCCCGCGCGACGGACGCCGCGACCATCCTATATAATGGTTCGGTTCATGGATATGCAAGGGTTGCGGAAAGCGAAAGGTCTCGATCATATGCGCCAAGGATTCGACAACGACAAGTACATCGCACTTCAGGCAGAGCACATCAGGAGCCGCATCAACCAGTTCGGGGGCAAGCTTTACCTCGAGTTCGGAGGCAAGCTCTTCGACGACTACCACGCAAGCCGCGTGCTCCCCGGGTTCGAGCCCGACAGCAAGTTCCGCATGCTGAAGACCATGGTCGACGAGGTCGAGATCATCATTGCGATCAACGCGAACCATATCGAGAAATCAAAGACGCGCGGAGATCTGGGCATCACCTACGACGAGGAGGTCCTGCGCCTGCTCGACGTGTTCCGCTCGCGCGGGTTCGCCACCTCAGGCGTCGTGATCACCCACTTCGAGAACCAGCCTTCCGCCGTGGCATTCCGCTCGCGCCTCGACGGCCTGGGGATCAAGAGCTACCTGCACTACCCCATCGCCGGGTACCCCTACGACACCGCGCGCATCGTCTCCGACGAGGGCTACGGCAAAAACGAGTTCGTGGAAACGACGCACCCGCTCGTCGTGGTGACCGCACCCGGCCCCGGTTCGGGCAAGATGGCCACCTGCCTCTCGCAGCTCTATCACGAGCACAAGCGCGGCAACCTAGCGGGATACGCGAAATACGAGACGTTCCCCATCTGGAATCTGCCGCTGAAACATCCCGTCAACATCGCCTACGAGGCCGCGACAGTCGATCTGGACGACGCGAACTGCATCGACCCCTTCCATCTGGAGGCCTACGGGAAAACCACGGTGAACTACAACCGCGACGTGGAGATCTTCCCCGTCCTTAAGACCATGATGGAGCGGATCGCGGGAGAGAGCCCCTACCAGTCGCCTACCGACATGGGCGTGAACATGGCGGGACTCGCAATCGTGAACGATGACGCCGTGCGCGAGGCCGCGAAGATGGAAATCGTGCGCCGTTACTTCCAAGCCGCCGTCGACGCGCGCCGCACCGGCATTCACGAGGAACGCGTCAAGCGCCTTGAACTTTTGATGAACCAGGCGGGCATCGACTCGAGCTTCTCGCCCGCGCGCTCGGCCGCTCTTCTTAAAGAGGAGACGACAGGCGGCCCGGCAGGAGCTATGGTGCTCGCCGACGGGCGCGTGGTCACCGGCAAGACCTCCCCGCTTCTCGGCGCCGCATCCTCCCTTCTGATGAACGCGCTCAAGGCGGTCTCGGGCGTCGACGACGACGTCTACGTCATCAGCGACGACGTGATCAAGCCCATCTGCACGCTCAAGACCTCGACGCTGCATTCGAAGAACCCGCGCCTGCACTCGGACGAGACGCTGCTCGCGCTCTCGGTGAGCTCTGCGACCGACCCGCTTGCCCAGCAGCTTCTCGACCACGTGGACGACCTGCGCGGATGCGACGCCTTCTTCAGCGTGATCCTCTCCGCCACCGACGAGAGGCTCTATCGCACTTTGGGCATCAACGTCTGCTGCGAGCCGAAATACGAGCAGCGCCGCTACTACCACAAGTAAGAACACCCGCAAAGCCCCAACGATCGGCGCAAGGCCTCCTCGGAATGCACCGACGTCCCACGAATAACGAGAATCGCCCGCAGAATCACGTGTTTTGCGGGCGATTTCTCTTTTTCCCTTTCCCTTGCCAGCCGCACGACCTATACTGTCCAGCTGCACAAGGAGTGCGGGTGACCCGGCACACGGCCAGGCATCCAGCCTCGAAGCATACAAATGAAAGGGACGGCTATGCCTGTTTCCAAGCAGACCGTCGCCACGTTCCAGCGCGCGAAAGCCGAGGGCAGAAAGTTGGCAATGCTGACCGCCTACGACTATTCGACCGCGAAGCTTCAAGACGAAGCGGGCGTTGACGGCATCCTCATCGGCGATTCCTTAGGGAACGTCATCTTAGGGTACGAAGATACCCTCTCAGTTACCATGGAAGATATGGTCCACCACAGCCGCGCGGTTGCGCGCGGGGCCTCGCATGCCCTCATCGTGTGCGACATGCCCTTCCTCTCCTACGAGGTGAGCGTGGAAGATGCGGTGCGCAACGCCGGCCGCCTTTTAAAGGAAGGCCGCGCGAACGCGGTGAAGCTCGAGGGCGGGCGCGAAGTCTGCCCGCAGGTGCGCGCCATCGTGGCCGCAGGCATCCCTGTGATGGGGCACCTGGGCCTGACGCCGCAGTCGGTGAACGCCTTCGGCGGCTTCAAGGTGCAGGGCAAGACCGAGGAATCCGCCCGAGCGCTCCTCGACAACGCCTGTGCGCTTGAAGAAGCCGGCGCCTTCGCCATCGTGCTCGAATGCGTGCCCGCCGCCTTGGCCGAGCTTGTCACCAGCCGCGTCTCTATTCCCACCATCGGCATCGGAGCCGGCGCAGCATGCGATGGGCAGATTCTCGTCTACCAGGACATGCTCGGCATGACGAGCGGCTTCTCCCCCAAGTTCGCGCGGCGCTTCGCCGAGGTGGGCGACGTGATGCGCAAGGGCTTCTCCGACTACATCGAGGCAGTCGGCGCCGGTACCTTCCCCGCCGACAGCGAGACCTTCCACGCAGGCGACGACGTCATCAAGAAACTGTACTAATCGAGCAAGAAAGACAACTCTCCTATGAATATTGCAACAACCGTCGAGCAGGCGAAGCAGACCGTGCGCCAATGGAAGGCCGAGGGGCTGACCGTGGGCCTCGTCCCCACGATGGGATATCTCCACGAGGGCCACGAGAGCCTCATCAAGCGTGCCGTCGCTGAATGCGACCGCGTGATGGTGAGCGTGTTTTTGAACCCCATCCAGTTCGCGCCGAACGAGGATCTGGCCACCTACCCGCGCGATTTCGCCGCCGACACCGTGCTCATCGAGAACGCCGGTGCCGACCTGGTCTTCCATCCCGAGCCCTCCGAGCTCTACGCCCCCGATGCGTGCACGTTTGTGACCGTGGAGGAAATCACCTCGGAGCTCTGCGGCAAAACGCGCCCCACGCATTTCCGCGGAGTGTGCACCGTGGTCTCCAAGCTCATGAACATCTCGCAGGCCGACCGCGCGTACTTCGGCCAAAAAGACGCGCAGCAGCTCGCCGTCGTGCGGAGAATGGTTCGCGACCTGAATATGAACGTCGAGGTCATCGGGTGCCCTATCGTGCGCGAAGAAGACGGCCTCGCGAAAAGCTCGCGCAACACCTATCTCTCCCCCGCCGAGCGTGAAGCGGCGCTCGTGCTCTCCCGCGCGGTGCGCGATGGACAGCGTCTTATGGAAGAAGGCGAGCGCGACGCGAAGACGATTTTGGGCGCCATGCGTGCGATCATCGAAGCAGAGCCGCTCGCACGCATCGACTACGTCGAGATGGTGTCGTGGGACGGCATCAAACCCGTCGATGTTGCCGACTCCTCGGTCCTCGTGGCGATGGCGGTCTACATCGGCAAGACGCGCCTGATCGACAACTTCATCTTCGAGATGTAGCGCGCGGAAAGGAGACGACCCATGCTCTTGCATATGCTGAAGGGAAAGATCCACCGCGCGACGGTCACGCAGGCCGAGCTTAACTACGTCGGCTCGATCACCGTTGACGAGGCGCTCATGGAGGCGGCCGGCATCCGCGAGTACGAGAAGGTGGCGATCGTCGACGTGAACAACGGCGCGCGCTTCGAGACCTACGTCATCGCAGGCGAGCGCGACAGCGGCACCATCTGCCTGAACGGCGCGGCGGCACGCTGCGTCTCGGTCGGCGACAAGATCATCATCATGTGCTACGCGATGATGACCGAGCAGGAGGCGGACGCAAACCCGCCGCGCGTCGTGCTCGTGGGCGCGAACAACAAACCCGAGCAGGTTGCCCGCTACGAGCGCCACGGGGTGCTCGAGCAGTAAAACCATTCGAGGGCGGTGCCTACTCCGAAGCAGGCACCGCCCTCTTTTACAAGGATGTCGCTTTCCCGCTTTCTACCAGGGGAAATCCCCCCTAGAAGAACACCGACGACGCGTATTCGTAGAAGTTCTCGCCCTTGTAGCGTAGAAGCGTCGTCGGCTCGGCGCCACGGCGCACGTACATGTGCTTGATGGGCGACGGGAGTTTTGCGATGTCGCCGTCGATGAACAGCGTCGCCTCCCGCCCCGCCGCATTCTGCGACAAGTCCATTTCCACGACATCGTTTTCCGAGGTGAGCATCGCACGAGCGCGAAGCGAGTGCGGGGCTATCGGCACGGCGATCAGCCCGTTGAAACCGGGTGCCACAAGCGGTCCGCCAGCGGAGAGCGCATAGGCGGTCGAGCCTGTCGCCGTAGCAACCACAAGCCCATCGCCGCGCATGTCCGCGATAGGGACATCGGAGATGGAAAGCGAGAAATCGATGATGCGCCCGTTCGCACCGCGCGTCACTGCCGCCTCGTTCAGGGCGAAGAAGGTATGGCCCGGGGCATTCTCTGCCAAAAGGCCCGCGCTCGCATCCTCATCTTCGTCGAACCAAGTGGAAACCTTTTCATCGGGCAATTCGTCAAACAACCCGTCCGCATCGCTTGACGCCCACGGGTCGGCCTCCCCTTCGCAGACGATATCGACGCGCAGATTGCTGCGCCGCTCGCTCACCGTCTCTCCCGCGAGCGCCGCCGCCACGATGGCGACCACGCCGTCGTCGCTCTCGTTCGCGAGAAAGCCCAATCTCCCGAAGTTGATGCCCAAAATCGGGACGCCCGTCGTGCCGATGGCGCGCGCCGTGCGCAGGATGGTCCCGTCCCCTCCGAGAACGACCGCCAGATCAACGCCGCTGGCAAGCTGCTGCGAAACGAGAGGATTGGGATCGAGGCCCTCAAGGTCGGACGAATCGAATATCGCGTAGCCGATTCCCTGTGTTCCCAGGTAAGTGGCTAAAAGCAGCGATGCATCTATCGCTTGCGAATTGGAGTTATTGCGTACGATGAGCAGGTTCATGAGAGCGCTTTCGTTGTGTTTGCTAAGATGAGATGATTATATCCGAAGAGAATTGGTCGTTTGCATGTCAGACAAGCTCGCACGAGCTCAACATAGGCGCGCCCCTGAGCAAAACGGCGCCCATCGTGCAAACGAGACGCAATCAGCACAGCCTCGCACCTGGGAAGCAGGCGAAACCGGCCGCATCCCCGTCATCGGCAAGCACGCCGGCACCGATAAGGCGGCCGAACTCGACGCCCGTCGCGAGCGACAGTCACTCATGCGCAGTGCGGCTCCTGGCGAAACCTCGGCGATTCCCATCGTGAGCAAACACGCAGGCGTCGACAAGACGCTTGCCGCATCGTCGGGCGCCCGCACGAACGCGCCTGTCCAAGCGCGCGTCAAAGCGGGCAACAGCGTCTGCACCCCCACGCCCGCGCCTGCGCCCGATGTCACCATCGTCGACGAAGAGCCCGAAAGCAAGGCCTCTTCCGTCGGCGCGTCGGCGGCGCTCATGAGCGTCTGCGTCCTCTTCTCCCGCATCACCGGGTTCTTGAGAACATGGGCGATGGCCTTCGCGCTCGGCTCGTCGTTCCTCTCGAGCTCCTATCAGGTTGCGAACAATCTGCCGAACATGCTCTATGAGCTCGTCATGGGCGGCATGCTGGTCACGGCGTTTCTCCCGGTCTATATCTCGGTCAAGAAGAAATCAGGCACCAGGGCGGGCAACGCCTACGCGTCGAACCTACTCACGCTCGTGACCATCTTCCTCGGCGTGCTGTCTGTCCTCTGCATGGTCTTCCCCGCCCAGGTCATCTATACGCAGACGTTCTACTCCGACCAATCATCGAGCGCACTTGCAACGTTTTTCTTCCAATACTTCGCGATTCAGCTCGTCTTCTACGGCGCCTCGTCGATCGTGTCAGGCCTTCTAAACGCGAATCGCGACTACCTGTGGTCCTCAATCGCCCCGGTGGCGAACAACGTCATCGTCATCGCGACCTTCCTCATGTACGCCGCGATCGCGCCCGTAAACCCCGACGCCGCGCTCTACGTCATCGCCATCGGCAACCCGCTCGGCGTCTTCGTGCAGATGGCAATCCAGCTTCCCGCGCTCAAGCGAAACGGCATCCGCCTGCGCCCCCGCGTCGACCTTCACGACCCCGCACTTCGCGACACGCTCGCCATCGGCGGACCGACGTTTCTCGTGATGATCATCTCATTCGCGACCGTGTCGGTCATGAACGCGGCCTCCTATTGTTTTGCCGTTGACGGCCCCTCGATCCTCGCATACTCCCGTTTGTGGTACACGCTGCCCTACTCCTTCCTGGCCATCCCCATCACGACCGCCATGTTCACCGAGCTTTCGGAAATGAAGGCGGAAGGCGACATGAAGGGCGTCGTCTCGGCCATCACGAACGGCACAGCGCAGATCATGTTCCTGCTCATCCCCTTTGCGCTCTATCTCGCCGTGTTCTCCGTCCCACTCGTCACGCTCTACCACGTCGGCGCCTTCACGATGGAGAACATTCAGTCCATCTCGAGCTACCTTGTGGTGCTCGCCTTTGCGCTACCGTTCTACGGTGTCAGCTCCTATCTGCAGAAAGTATTCTCGAGCCTGCGCAAAATGGGCGTTTACGCGGCGCTGAACTTCCTCGCGGGCATCGTGCAGGTCGCGCTTACGGCCTTTTGGGCATGGACGACCTACAACGGGGACCCGAACCCCGCGACCATCGAGTCCATAGCACTCGCCTCGATCGCGTTTTACGTGGTGGGAGACGTAGCAATGTTCATTTACCTGAGGATGCACCTCGGTCATGTGGGCACGAGGAAGATCTTCGGCGCCTCATTTGCCGGCCTTCTGCTCGGAGGCATTGGCTCGCTCTGCGGCTTTGGGATCTTAATTGCACTCGAAACCTTCGTAAGCCCGCTTTCCGGGTCCCTTCTCCAAGCATTCGGCTACATCGTCGCAGGTGGGCTTGTAAGCCTTATCGTGACCTTTGGCCTTGCCCATAAGCTGCATATCCCCGAAGCGTCGTTTATCACCAACATCGCTGGGAAGGTTTTCCGCAAACTGCGCCGCCGTTAGCGCATGCTCACTATGAAAAGGAACGTCATGACCAACTTGAAGCCTCGTATCGCACGCAAAGAAGAAGTCGGGAAGCTGCTCAAGCCCATCGTCGTGGGAGGCGATATCCTCGCTTACAGCTACGTGCGCGAGCTCAATCGGGCGTTTGGCATCGGGCAAACCATCGTGCTTGCCGCCGCCGACATCAAGATGCTCTCGACGAGCCGCTTCACCGATTACCGCCTCACCCCCGACGTGCACAACGCGGAAGTGCTCTATGCGACGCTCGAGGGCATCGCCGCTGAATTCGCCCGCGAGAACCCCGACTTCGTCCCCATGGTGTTCGGTTGCGACGACTGCCATGCGCGCATGCTCTCCGAGGCAAAACCCCGCCTCGAGGCGGCGGGCATCGTCGTCCCCTACATCGACTTCAACCTGCTTGACGACATCACGCAGAAGCGTCGCTTCTACGAGCTGTGCGAAGAGCTCGACATCCCCTATCCCAAGACCTGGTACTTCGACTGTAGCGATGCGGGTCCCGACGAGCTTCCGCTAGACGAGCTTCCGTTCCCGCTTATCGCGAAGCCGTCGAACTCGGCACAGTTCCAGGATGCTGAGCCGACGGTGCGCGGATGGCGCAAGATTTACGAGATTGAAGACGCTGTTGAGATGGCCGAGGTTTGGAAGTCCCTGCGCGAATCGAGCTACAACAACCTCATGGTGCTCCAAGACTTCATCCCCGGCGGTGATGATGCGATTCGCACACTGACAACCTTTTCAAATGCGGAAGGCGAGGTTCGCTGCGTGTCGGGCGGCGTCGTGTGCCTGCAGGACCATGACCCCACGGCTATCGGCAACCCGCTGTGCATCCTCGGCGAAAGAGAGGACGCCATTGTTGAGTGCGCAAAGCGATTCGTGAAGCGCGTCGGATACTGCGGCATGGCCAACTTCGATATCAAGCTCGACGAGCGCGACGGATCGTTCCGCTTCTTCGAGGTGAACACGCGCTGCGGCCGCAACACCTATTACATGAGCCTTGGCGGACAGAACTTCGTCGAGATCATGGTTCGGCAGTTCGTTCTCGGCGAGGACATTACCTACCACGAGGCCTACGACCCGTTCGTATACTGCTGCGTTCCCGCATATGTGCTGAAGCGCTCGATGGAGAACAAGTCGCGTCTCGCCGAAGCGCTCGGACGCCTGCGCTCGAACAAGGAGTCCTATCCGCTGCACTATACGCCCGATACCTTCTCTCACAACCTCTGGGCGAAGATCATGTTCATGAATCAAGTACGCAAGTTCAAAAAGTTCTATTGGGATACGAAAGGCAAGCAGCTGAAGTAGCTATTCGCCCTCTTTCGAGACTGGCCGCTTGAAATCGGGTTCGGTCGTCAAAACGACGGGGCCGTCCTTGGTAATCGCCACGGTCTTCTCGAAATGAGCCGATGGTTTACCGTCCTTGGTACAGACAAGCCATCCATCAGGCATGGTAACGAATTTATGCGTCCCCGCGTTGATCATCGGCTCGATAGCAAGAACCATGCCCACACGCAGCGTGAGCCCCCAGTGGCGAAACCCATGGTTGGGAATATGCGGGCTCTCGTGCATATCGCGACCAATGCCATGGCCTCCGTAATCGCGAACAACGCCGAAGCCCGCCCCTTCGGCAATGCTTTGGATGGCATGACCGATATCACCTAGATGATTGCCCGCACGAGCAGCATCGAGACCAGCCCACATGCATTTCTCAGTCACGCGCAACAGTTTCTTCTTTTCTTCACTGACCTTACCGATTGGGAAAGTCCACGCGTTATCGCCAACCCATCCGTCAACCGTGGCGCCCGTGTCGATCGAAAGGATATCCCCATCGCGAAGAATCGCTTTCGCGGAAGGAATGCCGTGGATAATCTGATCGTTGATCGAGGCGCAAATCGAACCAGGGAATCCGCCGTAACCCTTGAAAGCCGGGATACCCCCTTCGGAGCGGATGGTCTCCTCCGCAATCTCGTCAAGCTCAAGCGTCGACACGCCTGGCTTCGCATGCTCGCCCAGGATTCGAAGCACCTTCGCAGAAAGGCGCCCCGCCTCGCGCATTGCGTCGATTTCGTCAGGAGACTTCAAGATCACAGCATTAGCTCTCATCGATACCATCCCTTTCGTTCGGCTACAAGCAGTATAGCCTGCAAAAACAAAAAGAGCGCGGCACGAATGCCACGCTCTTCTATCGATAGATTGAGTAGCCTAATAAGCTATTCAGCAGCTTCGGTGTACGCGCGGGTCACGGAAGAATCGACCGCAACGCCCGGGCCCATCGTAGAGGAGACGGAAATGGACTTCACATACTTGCCCTTGGCAGCAGCCGGCTTCATGCGAAGAATCTCGTCATAAACGGTGCCGTAGTTCTCAGCGAGCTGCTCAGCAGTGAAGCTGGCCTTGCCGAGAACAACATGAGCGATACCGTAACGGTCGGCGCGATACTCAACACGGCCGCCCTTGAGCTCCTTGATAGCCTTGGCAACATCGGTAGTCACCGTGCCGAGCTTGGGGTTCGGCATGAGACCGCGGGGGCCGAGGATCTTACCGAGACGGCCAACCTTGCCCATCTGGTCCGGAGTAGCCACAGCGGCGTCGAAGTTGAACTCGCCAGCCTGGATCTGCTGGGTGAGCTCCTCGGTGCCCACGATGTCGGCGCCAGCTTCCTTGGCAGCCTCAGCCATGGCGCCTTCGGCGAACACGGCAACGCGGACAGTCTTGCCAGAGCCGTTGGGCAGGGACACCGTGCCGCGGAGCTGCTGGTCAGCCTGGCGGGTGTCGATGCCGAGACGGAAGTGAACTTCCACGGTCTCGTCGAACTTCTTGGTGGCGACCTCCTTGACGACCTTCATAGCCTCAAGCGGGGCCACGGCCTCAGAAGGAACCTTCGCGATTGCCTCGCGATAAGCCTTGGATTTCTTAGCCATTCTTTAAATCCTTTCGTGGTATTGGCGAGTTGTTAGCTCTTCCACTTAAACAAACAGGTAGGTGCAATTAGGCATTGCCCTGGAGCATTGCGGCGACCTTGCGAGAAGGAACGTACTTGATCTTCATCTCGCGGCCCTCGATGCGAACGCCCATGGAACGAGCGGTGCCGGCAATGATTTCCTTCGCGGCATCGATATCGTTGGCGTTCAGGTCGGGGAGCTTGATCTCGGCAATCTCCGTGAGCTGAGCGTCGGTCAGCGTGCCGACGGTCTTCAGCTGAGGGATGCCGGAGCCGCTCTTAATGCCGAGCTTCTCCTTGATGAGCACGGCCGCGGGCGGGGTCTTGCACACGAAGGTGAAGGACTTGTCCTCGTAAACCGTAATCTCAACAGGGATGATGGTGCCGGACTGGTCCTGCGTCTGAGCGTTGAACGCCTGGCAGAACTGCATGATGTTGACGCCCTGCGCACCAAGAGCAGGGCCTACCGGCGGAGCCGGGTTGGCAGCGCCAGCCGGAATTTGCAGCTTGACGAAGCCGGTTTGCTTCTTTTCAGCCATCTGTACTACCTTTCAGATGAATCGCTTACTGGTTACTCTCTATCGCAAAGCATATACACGGTGAGAAGCCCCGGTCCACGCGGGCACCGACGCATACGCTAGTGCACTCAACTTAAATGCGAGCGACCTGATCGAAGGAAAGTTCGACCGGTGTTTCGCGACCGAAGATGGATACCATGACCTTCACCTTGCCGGATTCAGGCGCAACCTCGGAGATAACGCCATCGAACTCGGCCAAAGGACCGGAAACCACCTTGATAGTCTGACCCACTTCCAACGTGGTGGAAGTCTTCTTCGGAGCCTCATGGCTCGTGCGCTTCATGATCTTGTTGTACTCATCGCGCGTGAGCGGAGCGGGCTTACCATCACTACCGACAAAACCCGTAACACCAGGGGTGTTGCGAACCGCAGCCCAGCTACGGTCGTCGAGCTCCATACGGACGAGAACATAGCCGGGGAAAACCTTCTTCTCGCTTTCCACACGGCGACCGCCCTCTTTGATCTCAGTCACCATCTCCGTGGGGATTTCAATTGCAAACACGTTGTTCTCAAGCCCCATGGTCTCGACACGAATCTCAAGATTGGTCTTGACCTTGTTTTCATAGCCGGAATACGTGTGCAGCACATACCACTTCTTCGACATGACTTAAGCTCCCAGCCCCGAGACAAAGACGAGCAACGGCGTGGCAATCAAGTTGTCGAGAACAGCAACGTAGACACCGAAGAAAACCAAAGCGCAGACAACAACGACGCTCCAACGTGCGACATCCTGCTTCGTCGGCCACGTAACGCGCTTCATTTCAGCCTTCACATCGCGGAAGAACTGGAAACGCTTCTTTTTGGGCTTCGCGTCCTTTTTGTCCTTGGAGACAGCTTTAGCCGCCGATTTCTCAGCGGTTTCCTTCGAATCCGTATCCTTTTTAAACAAAGAACGCTTCGGCTTCTCCTCGACGGCCTCAGTTACATTCTCAGAGGCTGGCGATTCGTTTTCGAGCTCCTCGCGCGCCTGCTTGCGCTGGGCACGAGCAGCGGAAGCCTTCGCTCGTTGAGTCTTAGATTTCTTTGCCATGTGCTTCCTTTATTCGGGAATTTATCATTCCTTCTAAACGCCAAACAAGCAGCCTTTCAAGGCTGCTCGCATACGACAAGCTGGCAGGCCAGGAGGGACTCGAACCCCCAACAAACGGTTTTGGAGACCGCCGCTCTACCAATTGGAGCTACTGGCCTGTACCTGATTCTAAACCGATCCTCTAACGAGTTTCGCGATGCACGGTGTGCTTACCGCACCACTTGCAATACTTGTTAAACTCGAGGCGGTCGGGGTTGTTCTGCTTGTTCTTCTTGGTCGTGTAGTTGCGGCGCTTGCACTCAGTGCAGGCCAGGGTGACCAACGTACGCATTAATAACTCCTTTTACCAATCACTTCTAGCAAGCTGTCGCATACACATGAATTCGAACAGCGAGGGGATACTATATCGCATCCCCTCGCCATAAGCAACTACAAACTTAAGTTACTTGATGATCTTGGTCACGCGACCGGAACCAACGGTGCGGCCACCCTCGCGGATAGCGAAACGGAGACCTTCCTCCATAGCGACCGGGTGGATGAGCTCAGCGGTAATGGTGACATTGTCGCCAGGCATGACCATCTCGGTGCCCTCGGGCAGATGCGCAACACCAGTGATGTCGGTGGTGCGGAAATAGAACTGCGGACGATAGCCATCGAAGAACGGGGTGTGACGGCCGCCTTCTTCCTTGGTAAGGATGTAGACCTGGCCCTCGAACTCCTGATGCGGGGTAACCGAACCCGGCTTGCAGAGAACCTGGCCACGCTCGATGTCCTCGCGCTTGATGCCGCGGAGCAGGCAGCCAATGTTGTCGCCAGCCTGAGCCTCGTCGAGCAGCTTACGGAACATTTCGATGCCGGTGCAGACCGTGTTCTGGGTTTCCTTGATGCCGATGATCTCCAGCGGGTCGTTGACATGCAGAACGCCGCGCTCAACACGACCGGTAGCAACGGTGCCACGGCCAGTGATGGTCATGGTATCCTCAACAGCCATCAGGAACGGCTTGTCGACGTCGCGCTCCGGAGTCGGGATGTACTCATCGACGGCGTCCATGAGGTCCCAAATCTTCTGCTGCCACTCGGGGTCACCCTCGAGAGCCTTGAGTGCAGAGCCCTTAATGATCGGCAGATCGTCTCCGGGGAACTCGTACTCGTTGAGGAGCTCACGGGTTTCCATTTCGACGAGCTCGATGAGCTCTTCGTCGTCGACCATGTCGCACTTGTTCAGGAACACGACGATGTAGGGAACGCCGACCTGACGGGCGAGCAGAATGTGCTCGCGGGTCTGGGCCATCGGGCCGTCGGTAGCAGCGATAACGAGGATCGCGCCATCCATCTGAGCAGCACCGGTGATCATGTTCTTGACGTAGTCAGCATGGCCCGGGCAGTCAACGTGTGCATAGTGACGCTTGTCGGTTTCGTACTCGATGTGAGCAATCGAAATGGTGATACCGCGCTCGCGCTCTTCAGGAGCCTTGTCGATGTCCTCGAAAGCCGTGAAGTCCGCATGGGCAGTACCATGAGACCCGTCGTTCATGGACAGGGTCTTGGAAATGGCTGCCGTCAGCGTGGTCTTACCATGGTCGATATGGCCAATGGTACCGATGTTTACATGGGGTTTCGTTCT